>JBARKD010000944.1:0-1577 GCA_049800615.1 Acidobacteriaceae bacterium
CCCCTGGGCCGCCTTGCGCTGGGCATAGAGCTTGAGCAGCTCATCGGCCATGTCCTGCATGGCCTTTTTCACGCGCGCCTTGGTCTTGGCCCATTGCTGGCTGCGCAGACGGTTCAGCACAGGGGCGGGACCGGCATCGGTGGAGCGGTATTTCTGAATCAGGTCGAGCCGGGTGAGCGGGACGTAGAGCCGCGCCTGCTCGGCAAACTCCAGCACCATGAATTCCACCTTGATGCCGTCCTGCTCAATCTCCCTCAGCCCCATGTAGCGGGCGATGCCATGTTCCACGTGCACAACGTAGTCGCCTACGGTTAGGTCGCGGAAGTCCGAGACGAAGGCTGCCGTCTTTGACTTAGCCTTCCGCGGCACGGGGCGAGCGGCCACGTCGGCTTCATCGGAGAAGTCATTGGCGCCGAAGAGGACCAGGTTGCTCTCCGGCAGGCTGACGCCGCTCGAAATTGCGCTTTGCACCAGCACAGGGGTGCGGAAATCGCCTGCCAGGTGACTGGATTCGTCGTAGGCCTGCTCGCTGCCCGGGGCCTGGGCGCGGCTCCCCAACCGATAGGGTTGGCCGTACTCGCGCAGGAGGCCGGCCAGCCGCTCCACCTCTCCATGATTCGGCGCTACCAGCAGCATGCGGACTTGCTGCTCCGCCAGGGTCTTGATCTGCTGCAGAAACGCCGGAATGGAACCATGAAAGCGCAAGGTTGGACGGGAAGAAAAAGTGATCTCGTCCATCGGGTTGACGTCTTCGTCCAGGACATCCACAGCGCCCAGCTGGTCCATCTCCAGGCCGGGCGATGCTGAGATTTTGGCCAGCAACTCGTCCGGGGAAAGGTAGATGTCGCCGGGAGTGATGAGCGAACCGATACCGCTGCGCTCGTGCCGCTGCTCGACTTTGTTCCACCATCGATCCGCCTGGTTGCGGATCATGGCCGGCTCTTCCTGGAAGACATGCACCTTGGGGAACAGGTCGAAGAGGGTACGATCGGCTCCCGCCACAGGACAGAAAAATTCCCAACCGGGAAAGACGCTTACGCCGCCGGCGACCAGTGCCCGGTTCAGCAGCTCCTGGTCGTCTCCGGCATCGAGACGGCTTCCAGTCAGGCGCTGGTGCACGGCGGCCAGCAGATCTTCAGAGATCGGCGTCTCGGTCAGCGGCAACAGCCAGGTTTCGTCGATGACGGTGGACGAGCGTTGCGAGTCCGGCTCGAACTTGCGCAGCGATTCGATCTCGTCGCCGAAGAGCTCCATGCGGACGGGGCGATCGGCTTCTGGAGAGTAGACGTCGAAGATGCCGCCGCGGCGGGTAAACTGGCCCGGCATTTCGACGATATCCATGGGGCTATAGCCCACGCTTGCCAGGTGGGTGGTGAGCTCCTCCATGTCGATCTCTTCTTCACGGCGCAAGACCCGCCCCAACTGCGCATAGTAGTCCGCGGGGAAGACGCGCATGCACGCGGCCTCCACGGGAACGATGACGATCGAAGCGGCGCCGGTCGCGATCTTCCAAAGCACGGAAGCGCGCTGCTCCTGCACGTCCGGGTGAGGCGACATGTTTTCAAAGGGCAAAACAT
>JBARKD010000945.1:0-17940 GCA_049800615.1 Acidobacteriaceae bacterium
TATCCGCCCGGCTCTTCTTTCAAGATCGTAACTGCCATCGCAGCTCTTCGAAAGGATGCAAAGAACGCTGATCAGGTCTATGAATGCAAGCGCCTTCCAGATGGCCGCACGGGCGCCTTCATAGAAGGATGGAACCGCCCGGTCCATGACGACGTCAAGGACACCGCTCCTCATGGAGCCCTGGCGATGCGTGCGGCCATAGCCGTCTCGTGCAATGCATATTTCGCGCAACTGGGCACTTACAAAGTCGGTCCAGAAGCGCTGTTCGATACTGCCAGTCAGCTCGGCATCTCGGTAGCAAACCCGTCGAATGTGAAGACGCTGCGGGGAGAGATGCCACAAACGTCCTACGGCCAGGGCCAGGTGGTGGCCACTCCCTTTCAAATGGCGCGCGTGGCAGCTACCATTGCCCATGGTGGCTCCATGCCCTTTGGACGATGGGTGACAGACCAGGCAAACCCTCGGCAGGAGGCGCCGCAAACGATTCTCAGCCCGGAGCTATCCTCACAAGTGGGCGCCTACATGCGTGGTGTCGTCACCTCTGGCACTGGCCGCAGCGCAAATCTGCCGGATATCCCCATGGCCGGCAAGACCGGGACAGCGGAGCTCGAACATGCGCCGTCGCACGCCTGGTTCATCGGGTTTGCCCCGTATGGCGGATCACACAAGCTGGCATTTTCGGTCCTGATAGAGAATGGGCAATACGGCGGCACTGCGGCCGCTCCGCTCGCTGCTGAAGTGATGAAGGCAGCCAAGGCTCTGGGCTACCTGCAAGGAGCGCCATGAGTCGACTGCACGATCTGGAGCGGCGCATCGATGAAACACTGCGCGGCATGCTGCGCTCCTCGTCACCGGAGCAGAAACGCGAACTGCTGGAGATTCATCGAGCACTGCTCGACGATGTTACGGCTCATGTAGACACGCTGCGGCGCGGTAAGAAAGTATTCTCGTACACGCAGTTAAAGGTGAGGATTCTTCTGCCGGACCCGGCGCTTCGACGCTCTTACGAACTGATCTTCGTCGAAGGCGATGCCCTCGCTCGGGACATGCGCCTTCGTCTGGAGGATCAGCGTGTAGAACTTCCAGCGCATCTCGCGGTGCAGGTGGAACTCGTGCCAGAACTGCCGCCTGATGTAGCAGCCCGTGGCTTTGGTGTGCACTATGGCAGCATTCCCACTCCGCAGCGATCGGGCGAGGTAATGGAGGTCCGGCTTACGGTCGTCGCCGGATCTGCCGAACAGCAACAGCTCTGCCTGAAGAAGAAGCGTATCAACCTGGGACGTCTTGTGGAAGTTATCGATGCGGGCGGGCGGCTCACACGAAAAAATGACGTGGCATTCCGAGACGACGGGCACGCTCCCAACCCATCCGTTTCGCGGGCTCATGCCCACATTGAGTTCGATCCCGAGAAGGCTGTGTTCCGTCTCTTCGATGATCGGAGTGCCCATGGAACCACTGTCATCAGGGATGGCTCGGTAATTCCAGTCCCTGAGGGTCCGAGCAAGGGCGTCGCTCTGCGGCACGGGGATGATATCGTGCTTGGACAGGCGAGCATCCGTTTCGAAGAGGGTGGTTCTGAACCGCTTTCGGGTTAGCGACTGGTTTTTCCTTCACTAAGTACGCGAAGAACATGCTTGGAAGGCTTGTCGATAACTAAGCGGGGCTTCTTTCGCCTGACTTTCCTCCGGTACGTACGTTTTTAATCCATGTGAAGATAGATAATGTGCTGGATGCGAACCGTGGTTGAGCGCATACTTGCAACGAAAGAACAAACCTCTGATCCGAACCTATTTAGAGATCTGCCTCTTCCTCTTGATGCTTTTCCGCATCCTCGGAGACGGCCTTCTCGCCTTCCTTGTCTGCGATTACCTGGCCGTACTCTAGGAGGGTGACAATGATTATTCCTCCACTGATGTTGCCGGCGACAGCGAGTGCGAGCCAGTGGAAGTACCTGCTCCATGCAACCTGATGTGCCATCACCGCCGTGAGTACTTCTCCACTCCCGGCGATGCAGTGCGCAAAGTGGCCAAGGCCGATGACGAAGGTGAGTGCCCAGATGACCAAGACAGAGCCGGCTATGGAATGCGAAGCGGAGACAAGCCATGCCACCATGGCGATCACCCAGCCCGCAACCACCGCGCTCCAAAAGATGGCGGACGGAGTTCGCTGCACGGACTCAAGGCCGATGTGAGCAAGCTGAGAGAGGACCTCCGGCTTGAGTGCCGTGGTCCGTGCGACAAGCAACGCAAATATGCATGCACCGATAATGTTGGACGAAAGGACGATTGCCCATAGTCGTAGCGTGTGTTTGAAATATTTGCGTTCTGCTAAGGCGAGCGCTACGGGATATAGTGTGTTCTCTGTAAACAATTGGGCCCGGCCAAGGATGACGATGATAAAGCCGAGCGGATAGAACATCTGCGCGATGAAGAGTGCCACCGCAGACGAGCCAAGCAGAGCCATTGAGATTGCGACGCCAAGACCGGAGAACCCCATAAAAATACCGCCGGCGAAGCCTGAGATGCCGAGCGAAAGTACAGAACGCTTCAGTTCATCACGAGCATTGCCGGCAACTTCAACATAGATTTCTTTTGCACTTGGGCGGGAGAGTTCTTTCTGCGATCCGGACCCGCCGCTCTGCTGTTCATTGCTCATCAGCTCGCCTCTGTGTTCAGGGGCTGAGATGCAGATCGACATGCGCACGGATCGCCCGCCGGTGGGGATCCCTTTCGGGCCTAGGTCAAATTTGGCTGCATCTTGTATCCTGAGGCAGCGCGGGCACGGATTTAGATCTCCCTGACAACCTTCCGCGGATCTTTGTCCGCGCGGAGCGCCACGGATTTTCCGTGCCGCAGATGATGTGCTCCGGTCCACTCCAAGAAGTCGATTCGGGCAACCGTTTCGGGACGGATCCGGACGCAGTCTTTCATCTTCCCCGCGGTCAGTCCCAGGCCCCAGCCTCCCGCATCTTGCTGGGGCAGATTAACGAAAGGACATCTGGGCGTTTTCAGACGCTTTATCTTGACGAAGCAGCTAGGCGACCGCGGGATACGAGCGGGAGTAACCGGACGAGGGCCTGATACGACGGCTTTGCTCATCGGGCTCCCGGGTTATTCGCGCTAAAATCGCGGCCCAAGGGTACTTGCTATAGTTGGTCATGCCTCTCGCCGAAGTGCCGTTACCGGATCGAGCTTTCCCGCTCGACGCGCGGGAAGCCACGCGGCGAGCAGGGCGACACCGGAGAGAACGATCACAATCGCTGCAGAAGAAAACGCGTCGAACTTTGCGGTCCCAAATACATTGAACCGTGCGAATTTTTCGAGCGCGACACTCCCGCAGAGGCCGATGAACACTCCAACCATCGCAACTCTTGCGGCCGCACTCAGAACCCATCTCAAAATATGTGTGCGCGACGCGCCCAAGGCCATTCGCAGTCCGATCTCGTGCACGCGTTGCGTTACGTTGTACGAAATGACGGAATAGATTCCGATTGCTGCCAGAACGAGACCGAAGGCCGCGAATCCGGTGAAAAGCGCCATGTTGAAGCGCGGTTGCTCGGTCTCATTGCCCAGCATCTCATCGATCGTCAGCGGCCGCCCCATTGCCATGCCCTTGTCCATCCGGTGAATCTTCTGCCGCACCGCATTCAGAACACTCGCGGGCTCGCCAAATGTCCGCACTGCAATCTGCCGGGTGGGCGGCGCGATCAACGTGTACGGCAAATAGACGGCCGGCGATGTGGCATTTCGCAAACCATTGTTCTTTGTATCTCCGACCACACCGACAATGGTCACATTGGGACTGATTCCCGCAGACACGAGAACCGGCGGCTTAAGCGGCTGTGCTAGGGCGTCGACCTGCATGCGCTGGCCCGTGGGATCTGTACCGGCAGGCCAGAGCCTGACGGCGCTCTCGTTGATCAGCGCCACGCCCATGCCGTTCTCCACTTCCGTCGCGGTAAAATTTCGCCCGCGCTTCAGAGAAATCCCAAGAGTGCGCAAATAGTTGCTGCTGATGAGTGAGACCACCACCTTCTGGCCGTCGGCACGCGGTTGCCCCTCGAGCGAGTAGGTGGATTCCCATCCGCTATAGGGCATCCCGCCGTTTCCGATGGCAACGGCCTGAACGCCCGGCAAGTTCGAGATGTTCCCAACAAGTTCCCGGTCAAAGGCGTTGCGCTGCTCCAGCGTTGGATACTGATCGGGTTGCAAGTCCACATACATGGCCAGGGTTTTTTCCGGTTGAAAGCCGGGATCGGTTCGGAGCAAATTGACGAAGCTGCGAATTGCTAGGCTCGCGCCAGTGAGCAGGATTACCGACAACGCAATTTCGACCACCACCAGCCCGCTGCGTGTGGCTTGCCCGCGAATGCTTCCGCCCGCCCCGTTGCCGCCGTCCTTCAGTGCGTCGGCCAGGTCGGGATGAGAGGAGCGAAGGGCCGGTACAAGCCCGAACAGGATACCGGTCAACATCGAAACGGCGAGGGAGAACAGTAGAACATATCCATTAACGGTGATTCGTGCCTCGTTGGGCACGCTGTCGGAAGGAATCAAGGCGACAATGGCTTGGACAAGGGCAAACGAGAACAACACACCCAGCACGCCGCCCAGCAATGACAGGATTACGCTTTCGGTGAGCAATTGCCTTACAAGCCGTCCGCGGCCGGCTCCGATCGCCGAGCGCATGGCGATTTCCCGCGATCTTGCGGTCATGCGCGCCAACTGCAGGTTGGCTACATTCACGCACGCAATCAGCAGCAAAAGCCCGACGGCGGCTAGTAGCAGGTCGAGGCTTGATTTCATCGGGCCGCTCGCTTGCGTGATGTCCATGTAGTTGTTGAGAACGGTGTGCATTTGGCCCTTGGGGAAATCTCGCGGATTCAATTGGGCGAGGTGTAAATTCAATTCATTCAGCTGCTGCTCGGCCGCTTGCTTGGTAGTTCCCGGCCTCAGGCGCATGACCACATTGATCGGAGTGTCATCGGAAAGTTCCATCGGCATCGGCAGCCAGAATGCCTCACTGGTCCACCAGCCAAACCGGGGCGGCATGACGCCGATCACCGTGTGTGGAACGCCGTCCAGCATCAGCGTCTTGCCGATAGCGTTTCGGTCGCCGTCGAACATGCGACGCCATAAGCCGTAAGTGAGCACCACAACGGCGTCGGGTTTGCCTCCGGCTCGGATGTCAAAGGGCTGAATGGTCCGACCAATCAGCGGTTTGACTCCGATGAAGTTGAAGGCGCCGCCGGTTAGAAACACTCCGTAGAAACTCTCGGTGCTCGTATCTCCCGTCATCAGCACCCGGTGCACATCGGTGGCCATGACATCAGAGAATGCAGAGAGCTTTTGAATCTCCGAATACTCGCGACGCGTATAGCGGTGCCAGGCGTGCATCGGATAGTTAGGGCCAAGGACTGCCGGAGCCCAGATTTCGTTGGGCTTGGCGTAGGGATAGGGTACGATGAGGATGCCATAGACCACGCTGAATAAGGCAACACTAGCGCCGATGCCCAGCATGAGCGAGAGCAAAGCCACGGTTGCGAACCCGGGATTCCTTCTGAACCCGCGCAGAGCGTAACGGATGTCTTGCCAGAGCCGCTCTGCCCATAACCATCCCCAGATCTCACGCGACCTCTCGCGTGCCAGCAGAACGTTGCCGAATTTCCTCGTCGCGGCGTGACGCGCTTCTTCGGGCGGCATCCCGGCCTCGATGTTCTCCTGGGTTTCGAAGTCGATGTGGGCCTCGATTTCGTCTTTCAACACTTCGCCGCGTTTTTTTCGCCAGGTCATGCCGGGACCTCTTTTCCGCGTAGTCGCCGAATTACTTGCCTTCCTCCGTGAGCGGGGTGAGGACCCACCCGATAGCTTTAGAGAGCCGATGCCACCGCGAAGTCTCGGCAAAGAGCTTTCTGTGGCCTTTCTTGGTGAGTTGATAAAACCGGGCCTTGCGATTGTTCTCCGATGTTCCGTCTTCGGCAACGATAAGGCCGTCTTTGATGAGCCTCTGCAGTGCGGGATATAGGGAGCCGTGCCCCACTTGCAGCACCTCGCGCGAGCGGTTTTCGATCGACCGGGCAATGGCGTGCCCGTGCACTGGGCCCAGAGCCACTGTTTGCAGAATTAGTAGGTCGAGGGTGCCCTGCAAGAGTCCGGACTGGTTGTCAGGCCTTCTAGTCGACATTCGACCTAAGACTAATCCGGGTCAGGTCGAATGTCAAGGGGAACGCAGAGTCGATTGCCGTGAACAGGTACGTCATGAATTTGCCTCGCCGGGCACCTTACCGCGCGGAGGAGTGATAGGAGTACGATCACGACACCGGCCAGCGGTAGAGAGAGGAAGTTGCTGTATTTGTTGTAGAACCTATAACCAACAGGATCGACTAACCATCATG
Source organism: Acidobacteriaceae bacterium (assembly GCA_049800615.1). Lineage (GTDB taxonomy): Bacteria > Acidobacteriota > Terriglobia > Terriglobales > Acidobacteriaceae > PALSA-350. The sequence goes on from JBARKD010000945.1 coordinate 6,392, forward strand.
AGAGAGAAGCAAATCGAAATTGCAGCCAGTGCGGCAGATTCATCCCCAATCACCGAAACCATGGAGTCGAACTCTCTCTTGACCCGGCGTGAAATGCTGGGAACAACTGCTATGGCTGGTTTGGCCGCTTTGGCCGGTATCGCGCCCAATGCTGTTGCGCAGACAGCGCAGACTCCGCAAAAACAGCCTCGTATCGCCTGTCTCGTCAGCTATTGGGGTCTTCCGACGTCACATGCGGACTGGATCGTAAACAAGCTGCTGGATGGTTATTGGTGGCACGGCGCCCATACTCCTTCGCGGGTGGATGTCGTGTCCGTTTACATCAATCAGTTTGACACGAGCTTACTAGGCCAGAGGGTATGCAAAGCAAAAAATATTCCCATCTATAAGACAGTCGGTGAGGCCGTAACACTTGGGGGAACCGAACTTGCTGTGGATGGTGTTGTCATAGTCTGTGAACATGGGAATTATCCAACTGATCTCAAGGGGCACTGGCTCTTGCCGCGCTGGTGGATTTACCAGCAGGTTATCCAGGTCTTCGAGCGGAGCAAACGCTCGGTGCCCGTCTTTAACGACAAACACCTCTCCTACAATTGGGACGACGCCAAGTGGATGTTCGACAAATCCCGTGAACTTAGCTTTCCCCTCACCGGGGGATCATCCATACCGACCTACTTCCGCAAGCCCGAGATAGAACTCGCTAACGATACGCCAATTAAGGCCTCCATTGTGGTTGGAGACGCCGCAGATGAAGGAGCCATCTTCCACTGTGTTGACGTGCTGCAGGCTTTTGTAGATCGCCGCAAGGGCGGTGAGACAGGCATCAAGTCAGTGCAGTCCATTCGCGGGCCTGAAACATGGAAGTGGGTTGAACGCACTCCCTGGGCCGGCAACCTGCTTGAAGCAGTGCGGAAAAATTTTGACCTAAAGCCGGGACACTTTCAGGAGGGCAGGCAATCAAACGTCTGCATCGTGGAGTATAACGACGGGAGCAACGCAGCCGTAATTTCAGGCAAGGATGTGGGCTGGACCTACGCCGGCGAAATCGAAGGGCAGAAAGACCCGACGATCATCTCCATGCTTGGGTGGCCCGGCCCCGTCTCGCAGTACCACGCTGCGAACGCCCATGAGCATTGGATCACGGAGATGATGCTGACCCGAAAGGAACCGTTCAATGCGGAGCGGCTGCTTCTGTCCACCGGGATTGTGAATCACTACATGGATTCAAACTGGGAAAATGGCCATTACTCCGCCGTCGGACGCCGCATCGAGACACCGTACATGAACATGACATACCACTCGACACACGGACCGCTCTTTGAGACGGGGCCGCGCCCGCCGAACACGCCCTACATTCGGGGATTCGAATCATGAGCTCTGCGCGGACCGCGGCAGACGACGCATTTGTAATGGAGTACCGGAGTTTTACGATAAGTCGTGGGTTCTAAGCCCGCGACTCATCCGCTTTTCGGAGACGTGCCTGCTGTTTAACCCCAGCCGATTCGCTTGAAAAAACCAGCAATCTCTTCTGCTGCCCGATCTGGTTCTTCCCGGTGAGGAAAATGCCCAACATCCGGGACCTGCGCTAGATCCAGATGAGCGAAGGTCTCTGACAGTCGGTCGGTCCAAGCGTACGGAAGGACAGGATCATGTTCGGCCCAGCGGACGCAGGTAGGTATTTCGATCCGAGGCAGCTTCAGGGCCTCTCCTTTCATCATCGCGATGCGACCTGCATGGGTCCCTTTGTAGTGAGCAAATCCTCCTTCCAGATTGCCCGGTTTGAGGAAGTTGTCGACGAAGATTTCAAGAACATCGTCGAACGTGTCCTTGCGCCAGGCCCAGTGGCGAAAGAAGTACCCGAAATATGCTCGGCAGGTCTCGCGGTTGGCACCGACTAGCGCCGGAGCCATCGGCATCTGGTTGAAGGATTGGTACCAGATCTCTTTCAGAGAATCGGGCGCCCCCATACGCGATCCAATGCCCGGATAGACAAAATCGAAGAAAAACAGCCCCGCGATCCGATCTGGAGCAAGGCGTGCGAACGGCAACATCGCCGCGCCCCCTACGTCATGACCAACCACTCCAATCTTCTCAATTGCCAGCTTGTTCAACAATTCCAACAAATCCAAAGCATGGTCTTGCGGACCAAAGGGGCCAGGCGGTTTGTCGCTGTCCCCAAACCCGCGCAGGTCGGGCGCTATGAGACGAAAGCGATCGGCGAGCACGGTCATCACGGACTCCCAGGTGAACCAGAACTCCGGCCAGCCATGGAGCAGAAGCAGCGGTTGCCCGTTACCCATCTCCGCCACGTGAAAGCGGGCGCCATTCGCTTCAATCATTGAGTGCTGAATCAATTGCGTTCCCTCCATCTAAGGAGCCACATCATGTTCGATGCTGCTGCATCCGGCGGTGGACTGTAGAACATAAGTTGAAGAAAGAAGGGAGCACGCACAGAGACTATCAACCGGTCTGGAAGTCAGAATACATGCGGTCGTACTCGTCCCGGATGATTGAGTAGCAGAGGCAAGATTCTGCTTCCAGGCGGAGGCGGTCGACGATATGGATCGTGCCTCGGCTGTAACTGATCGCTCCGGCTCTGCTGAGCTGGCCCGCTATTTCGTTGACTGTGGCGCGGCGAACTCCGAGCATCTGGCTCAAGAACTCCTGTGTGAGTTGAAATTCATTCTTGCCGACGCGATCATGAGTCAGCAGAAGCCACCGCGCACATCTCTGCTTGTTATTGTGAATACGGTTGCACCCGGTTCCCTGAGAAATCTGAGTCATAAGGGCTTGTGTATAGCGATGCAGCACCCTCGTAAACGATGAGGGTTGCTGGATGTTTCGTGTGAATTCTTCAGCAGTTAGACGGTATGCCTTTCCCGGTACCTGGGAGAATGATGTGCCCGGCGTCGTGTTCGTCCCCAGGAAGAGGGGAAGCCCAATCATCCCCTCGTTCCCCACTGTGGCAACCTCGACCATGAGGCCTTCCTCCAGTTCCGCCAGCATGGAAACGACGCCGTCGACGGGAAAATAAACGTGCCGGATAGGAAGATTTGGTGAGTAGAGCTCCCGCCTCAATTCGAGCGAGATCAGTTCAAGGGAATCCATTTGAGGGTCTGGCACGCTCGATTGGAGCGCCATCAATAGTCGATTTTGGCCATTCCTGGTATGTCCCTCGGCCATTGGCGACTCCTTTCTTTCTCAGATGCCGCCAACAATCAATTATGTGTACGGTAGCGTTCACTGCTATGCTTTTCGTGTGCCCGCGATCAAAGACAGCCGCGCAAACGATGTACATAAGTGGTTGCAAATACCCCACGTGTTTGAGTTTAAGGCATTCGACATTGTAGTAATCGCCGCATCGGCTGGTGGCATTTCGGCGTTGGGAGCGTTTTTGTCAGGACTGCCAGCCTGTTTTCCGGCGCCTGTGGTGATTGCCCAGCATCTCTCGCCCCGGAGCATTTACGAAAGCCGCCTCGATTGCGTGTTGGAGCGCCGCACCGCGCTCAACGTCAAATGGGCTGACGACGGGGAAATACCCAGAGCAGGAACTGTTTATCTTTCTCCACAGGACAGGCTCACCGTGATCGATTCCTCCTATGGTGCCCTCTGCACTACGAGGACGTCCGGACTGCAACGAACGACACCCAGGGCCAATCCCCTTTTCGACTCAGCCGCGGAGTATTACGGGCATCGGACCCTTGCGCTCGTTCTCTCGGGAGCTCTCGAAGACGGGGCCAATGGGGCAATGAAGGTCAAAGAGGCGGGAGGACGAGTGCTCGTCCAGTCGTACTTGTCCGCGCAATTCGACGATATGCCCAAGGCTGCGATGAAAAACACACGAGTGGCGCTGGCGTTCGACCCCCTGGCACTCGCACATGTTGTCGTCACGCTCGTAATGGCTCCAGGTGCATCGGACTGGTTTCGGGTCAGCGACCAAAGAAACTTGATCATGGAGGGGTAGGCGGCTCCCTCGCGACCTTTGACAGCGATTCTGCCTTGGCAAACGACGATGTCCTCTTCGGGTAGCCGGCGCTAAACCGTTCTAAGCCATCATCATCTTGTCTGGAGTTATCGGATATGCTCTTATCCTCTTACCTGTTGCATTGTAAATTGCGTTCGCCACCGCGGCTGCGGCTCCGGTGATCCCGATTTCTCCGATGCCGCGCGAACCGATGGGATTGAACTTCACATCGGGGATATCGAGGACGGTGACGTCGATCTCGCCGATATCCGCATTTACTGGGACGTGATATTCGGCGAGGGATCCATTCACTACCCGGCCATACACAGGGTCTATATGCGCCTCTTCATACAGCGCGAAGGAAATGCCCCAGACAATGCCGCCCATCAACTGATTGAGCCCGGTCTTGCGATTAAGGAGCGTTCCGATGTCGTAGGTGCCGACGACTCGGCGCACCTTTACCATGTGGGTGTCCTTATCGACCGCGACTTCAACAAAGACCGCTCCCCATGAATATGAACTCATGGAATCCTTGGCTTCCGAAGGCTCTGCCGATCCGCTTGCTTCTACCGGCTTATTGCCATTGCGCGCAATCAAATCCACGAGACTGTCCGCTTGAGCGGGATTGTTCTTGTTAAATAGCTTGCCGTCCTTAGCCTCGATATCCAAGGTCTTCAGCCCGTGCAAAGGAGATGCTGCATCGGCTATTGCTAAATCGGCCAATTTCAACTTCAGTTGCGTGGTTGCATCTTGAATGGCTGGCAACACAGAAGCAGAAGATTGTGATCCTCCGGAGACCGGAGCCTTAGGAAGCGTTGAGTCACCAAGCTTCACCTCGACGAGTGAAGGATCAATCCCGAGGCCCGCTGCCGCTTGTTGAGCCATGATGGTGTAGGTGCCGGTGCCCAGATCCTGCGTGCCCGATCCTACGAACATCCCACCGCCCCGTAGCATTCGTACCACGGCTTGCGCCGCGCTTCGATTTGCCGGATAGGTGGCGGTCGCCACACCATAACCGATCATTGCATTGCCTTCGGTGACGCTGCACGGTGTTGCACTACGCTTCGACCACCCAAAGCGCTGCGCCGCCTCGGTGTAACAGTCATGAAGATGCTTGTCCGTCCATGGGCGATCGTGGCTCGGATCCTTCTCCGCGTAATTCACGAGGCGAAGCTGCACTGGGTCCATTTTGAGCTTCTCGGCTAGCTCATCCATGGCGATCTCGAGCACCGCCGTTCCTGGCGCCTCTCCTGGTGCGCGCGTAAACGTGGAAACCCCCAAATTGACTTCGACCACCTTCTCGGTCACGGAGTTCGCTTGACTCATGTACAGGTTTTTCATCGGGGTGGCGGAATGCTCAGTGAAATCCTCCATCACAGAGGCGTTCATCACGACGTCCTGCTGCATGGCTAGCAGCTTCCCATCCGCGCTTGCACCAAGCTTGATCTTGTTGACCGTCGACGGACGCCCGCCCACCGGCCCAAACATCTGTTCCCGTTCTAGAACAAGCTTCACCGGTTTTCCGGTCACCTTTGCTGCCATCGCGCAGAGCGGGACATGGGACCACATCGAGCCCTTCGATCCGAAGCCACCACCCACAACGGGATTTACGACTCGGACATAATCGACCGGGACATCGAGGGTCTTGGCCAGGGACATCTTGACGCCAGAGATGTATTGGGTCGCATCAAAGACGTTAAGCCTTTCGCCCTCCCACCAAGCGATCGTCGCATGTGGCTCCATCGGGTTGTGGTGTTGGATGGGAGTGATATAGGTCTGTTCGATGGTTACAGACGATTTTGCGAACCCTGCCTGCACATCCCCCCGGTGATTTCCTGGCGGCTCTTTTCCCGGGTTTTTCGGCCACCGTGCGTCACCTAGTCTTTCCATGAAATTCACCTGCGCTGGCTTCGAGACGTACTTGATCTTCAGCATCCGCGCCGCGGCCTTCGCCTCGTTCAACGATTTCGCCACGACAACGGCGATCGGTTGTCCGTTGTAATGAACGTCCTTATCCTGCAGCAGGCTTAGATTTCGCCTCGCAGGTGGTTCGGGCGGCCCCTGGTTGAGTTTCGGTGCGTTGAAAGGCGTTAGGATCGCAATGATCCCGGGCGCCCGGTCGGCCAAGTACCGGTCGATCGATGCGATCGTTCCATTCGGAATCGTGGCCTGAACGATGTAGGCATAAGCAAGGTCTTTTTGGGCGAAGGGCTGCGAAAATTCTGCGGCATATTTTGCTTTCCCGGTGACCTTGGCAATGCCCTCATAGCGGTAGTCGAGTTGTTTCGCCGGCTTGGGCGCCGTCTCTTTCGCCATTATGCGTGCATCCCTTCTGTCGTACCCTGCGAGGCGAGCGTCAATGCCCGCAATACGCCCTGTTTGGCCATTTCAATCTTGAACGTATTGTGCTCGTAACCTTTTGCACCATGGAGGAGGATCTCGGCTGCCCGCTGAAATGCCTCCGGCCCCGCGAGTTTGCCCACCAGCGTCTTTTCGGCTCCTGTATCGCGCCACGGCTTCGGTGCCACGCCGCCCAGTGCCAGGCCAGCGGATTTAATCCGGCCGCCGTCCAACTCGAGGCCAGCTGCTACAGAGACCAGCGCGAAAGCATAACTGTTACGATCGCGAATCTTCAGGTAATAGGCGTTCTTTGCGAACTTTGCTGGAGGCAAAGTGACCGCAACAATCAACTCGTCCGGCCGCAGTGTCGTGTCGAGCCACGGAGTCGAACCTGGCAGTTTATGAAAGTCGGCGAAGGGAATGGTTCGTTTGCTCTTTGGACCCTCGACTTCGACCTCGGCCCCAAGCGCTGCCATAGCAACATTCATGTCCGACGGGTTCGTCGCAATGCAGCTTTCACCGTTCGTCGAGCCTTTATCGGTTTGGCCGAGAATTGCGTGAATACGGTTATAACCTTTTATCGCCGCACACCCCGAGCCCGATTCTCGTTTATTGCAGGCTGGAAAGTTGCTATCCGTGAAGTAGTAGCAGCGCGTCCGCTGCATCAGGTTGCCCCCGGTCGTAGCCATATTGCGTAACTGCGGGGAAGCGCCGCTCAGCAGTGCCTGTGAAAGCAGCGGGTACTGGGTCTTGATTAGAGGATGATTCGCCAGATCGGAGTTTTTGACCAGGGCCCCGACCTTCACTCCGCCATCGGGGACCGCCACGATCCCCGTCAAATCTAGATGGTTGATATCGACGAGAGTCGTCGGCGACTCAATACCGTATTTCATAAGGTCGACGAGATTCGTTCCGCCGGCCAGGAACTTCGCGCCCCTTGTCGCTCCGGCATGGATCGCGCCTTCGGTCGCTGTTGCGCGTTCGTAGTTAAAAGATTTCATGCGGACGCTCCTGCCGCTGCGCGAACCGCAGCTAGGATGTTAGGGTATGCGCCACAGCGGCAGATATTTCCGCTCATGCGCTCCCTGATCTCATCATCCGTCATGTCCGGATGTTCGATCTTTCCGGTATGTAAGCTCACGATCGAGAGTGCCCCGCGCTTGAACTCTTCGACCGCTGCTACCGCCGAGCAGATTTGGCCCGGTGTGCAATATCCGCATTGGTAGCCATCGTGCTCGAGAAACGCGGCTTGCATGGGGTGCAGTTCACTGGCGTCCTTCGGGTCGGAGTTCCTGGCCAGCCCTTCGATGGTGGTGATCTCGGAGCCCTCCGCCGCAAATGCCAACGTCAGGCAAGAGTTAACCCGACGTCCGTCGATCAAGACAGTACATGCCCCGCACTGTCCATGGTCACAACCTTTTTTGCTGCCGGTGAGCTCCATAGACTCCCGCAGAGCGTCAAGCAGAGAAGTACGGGTATCGAGCGAGAGTGTCTTTGACTGGCCATTCACTTTTAATGTGATTGCCTGAGTCTTCGATCCCGGCGTTTCCGCAGATGCAGCATTCGGCACTCCCACGGCGATTCCAGCTGAAATTACCCCGGCCGTCTGCATGAAGCGGCGCCGGCTTAGCTCAAAGTGCAGCCCGTGCTTCTCAAGTTCCTTCTCTTCCTGTTCAACCTCTTCACTCTCAGGTCCCGTGCCCAATGGAATACTCATCTTTCCACCCCAACACACCTCTGAAAACTTCCGGGTGTGGCTAGGTTGGGTAGACGAGGCGAGACCTAATAAGGATGCTTCGATCCGCAGAGAGCTCGACCTTGAGCTCAGAGGTCAGCTAACGCTTCCATGCCCGATCCAGGCTTTGGTTCGAATCAACATCAAATAGCGACTGGGTTTGGGCGTTCTCAGCCGCAGAAATGCCTCTACAGCGAGCATGATCGCACTACCAAGGCGACTCATTCCACGCCTGACTCCTTGATCAGCAACAGACCCCGTTGGTGAGCATATTACAACTAAGTTGGTCACCCCTCCCCTTCCAAAGCAACATTTGGTTGGCTTAGGACCTCTCACTCTCCGCGGGGGGGAATGAACATGAAGCATCTGTGGTTGCAATGCATGGCAGGCGCCGCACTAGGCACGCTCTTGGCTGGTGGGGCAATACAAGCGCAAGATACAACGTCAGCGGACAAGACATTTGTCAAGAACGCGATGGAGGGAAGCTTAGCGGAAGTTAACTTTGCCAAGTTGGCTTTGCAGAAGAGTCAGGACAAGAACGTGCGGGAATTCGCTACAAAAATGATCCACGATCACGAGATGCTGATTTCAGAAATGAAACCGCTGGCGAAACAAATGGGAGTAAATGTACCCACTGGTCCTCCCCTTTCAGACCACGCCAAATATATGGAATTGAAAATGAAGTCCGGCAGCGATTTTGACCGAGCTTATGTGGAGGCGATGGTCAAGGATCATCACGACGACCTGTCAGCCTTCCTCGATGAAAGCAACAAGACGAACGATCCCCAGCTCAAAGCTACTGTGCAGAAGGGCGAGTCAGTCATCCGAGAGCATACGGAGATGATTGACAAGATTGCACATATGGGTGGTATTCAAACGCCTCCCATGCCCGCCAACGCTTAAAAGATCGACGAGTGGCAATTCCCTGCTAATGAATTATTCGTCCCGGCTATCCGGGTATCTTCTTTTGTTTGGGTCTCGTCCGTCCATCGTAGGCAGAATGGGGCTGCAGTAGGATACCTAGGGCGCCGAGGAATTTGCATCAGCACAGATATGTTTGCATGCATCTTGAAGCGAAAGAAGTAACTCGGGGCGGAACCTCTTTCCTCCGGAGTTATATTGGAGGTTGACCTATGCTGATTGTTATTCTGGTGATCTTGTTGTTGCTGTTTGGCGGCGGTGGTTACTATATGGGGCCGGGCGTCGGCTACTACGGCGGCGGTGGCCTGAGCCTGGTGGTGCTGATTATCATTCTGTTTTTGCTCTTTGGCAGAGGCCGGTCGCGCCTTTAATTTCGACACGAAATTCCTGGCTCTCCGGGATAATAAAGACCCGGGAGGGACGTGATCGAGACTTGGGGTTGACCGGCCAAGGCGTCGGACTGCCGGAGGCGGCGCCGATACTTGCGTATCGTTGCTTTTTCGTTTTCCAGCTCGAAGCGCAGCAGCTCTTCAGCCTTTTCGCTTGTCTTGACTTTCTTAGCGTTCACTGCCGGCATCCCGCCGAGACGGGAGAGCTTGGTCTCCGCATAATGGCTCGAAAGGCCTTTGCATTGGTGATCCTGGACGTCATGCTTCCGGGCATCGACGGCTTCGAAGTACTGGAGCGGCTGCGCCATTTCTCAGAAGTCCCGGTTTTAATGTTAACCACCCGCGGTGCGGCCTCCGATCGCATCCGTGGCTTAAAATCGGCGCCGACGACTACCCACCCAAACCCTTCGAGCCTGACGAGTTGTTTGCCAGGGTTAAGTCGATTCTTCGCCGCATTCGGCCCTCCACCAGTGGGCTGAGTTTCGTGTCGATAGGCGACATCGAGCTCGATGAGCCGTTTCGTCGAGTCACCTGAACGGCCGTTCGAAGCGCTTTTTTCAAATCACTCTCACTCTCCATACCTGCGTCCAGGCGTTCCTGAACGATGGTCACTAGCCGGACGGCAAAGCTATATTCCTCCGCCATTGCGGCTTTCCGCTTTCGTAGCTCATCAAGAGAAAGATAGGTGATGGCTGTATCTTCTTCGACCTGCTCGCGAACGTCTGTGAGCGTCATATTGGCAGCCTGCAGGCTCAGCCGAGCAGCATGGATGTAGTCCCGTTGAGAGGGATTGAGTATCAGTGATTGCGCATTGATCGTAAAAACCGTTGGCACGTTTAGCGTAATGCCCGACGATACCCCTGCACCGCTACCCGCAATAATGCTTGGAGTGAAGACAGACTTGGTCTCAGCGAGCGTTGCCGCCGCCTTATTTACCTCATCTTGCGCGAGCTTGACGCGCGAGCTGTTCTTCAGCGAGAGGTCGATCGCCGAAGTAAAGGATAGTTGGCACAGCGCTGAGGATCCTGTGCACAACAGTGCCAGGGACACGCCTGAAAGGCGGACATAATGCAAGGCGAGATCGCGGCGCGGTTTCCAATGTTTGAAGCGAACCATGTATTGCCGTATCCCAAGGCATCACGAACTCAGTGCAGCCGGGGAGACTCAAAATCTCCAATGGATGGTAGACTGCAGAGTTTCCTGCCTGGGAGCGGCTGGACGACATTTCTCGACAATTGTGGAGGAACCTTAGTTGTTTTTGAAGAACTCGCCAGAAACTTGACATGACGCAAAAAAGAATGGCGCCCTTGGGAATCGGCGAGAACGCCCTGCCCATCCAGTTGAGGCACACGGTGAAATCCGCTAAGAGGCCTCTGGATTCTCCCCTCAAGTCTTAGGGTTGTAACGAAGTGCCCACCGAGGGCAGTTCCACGGCCGGGCTTCTACTGCGAGCGCTTGAGCTATGGTCAAGACTTCAGCGGAGTGATCGTTCGATTAGAGACGGCGAAGAGCCCGCGATTTTACCGTGCGAACCTGGCCGTTCCAAGCACCCGTCGAGACAGTGACAGTTACTGCGGGTGAAGGTGTACGCTTCAGAAAACGGCCCGCTGAAACATAACCCGTGCTCATCGCTACGATGAGGAGAGCACCGACGATGGTTTGCGGAGCTAGAGATGGAACTCCGGTCCATCTCGAACCTGCACCGATACCGAACGCGACAATGAACGCGATCAAGATTTTCAATTGTCTTCCTCCAAGGACTACGGTTCGTTCAGAAGGTCTTTTCTACCCTGAATACGATCTTGTCTCCCTCAGGCCGATTCCTGGCGCCAAACTCGTGATAGCTGTTGGCATAGAAGAGCCATTTACCCGAGTTCCATACCAGGCCCGGACCTATCGCCGCTACTTGCTCCGGAGAGTTTGAGAGCGGAACACCATTGACACGGCCATCCGTGATTTGCCGGAGGTAGTAGGCGTTTGGTCCGATCCAAAGGTGTTTGCCAAAGTTGTACGCGGTGGTGGCGTTGAAGTGAATTGCCTGTCCTGCCTGTGTCGATTCAGCGCCTGTTGCGGATGGCGGACTGTTATTCGTCGAATTCCATAAATAGTGAACGCGCCAGCTGGTCTCGACACGTTTGGTTGGGAATGCGGTGATTGCGTAATAGGGATGAACAGTGAATGCGTTTGCGCTGATATTTAC
>JBARKD010000946.1:0-3211 GCA_049800615.1 Acidobacteriaceae bacterium
GTGCAGCCGCGGGCTTGCCGTCGGCGTCTCCTATCACGCCCACCACGGTGTTGATCTGCACCGTATTTCCTTCGGCGATTTTGACCTCGGTCAAAATACCGCTGGCGGGCGACGGTATCTCGGCATCCACCTTGTCGGTGGAAATTTCAAACAGAGGCTCGTCCCGCTGGACGGTGTCGCCCGGTTTCTTCAGCCACTTGGTGATGGTCCCTTCAAAAATCGACTCCCCCATCTGGGGCATGATCACATCGGTCGGCATGGACTCCCTTTCGCTCCGCGAACTCCCTATTCTAGAGCAATCCCGCGCTTACCGGGGACGCCAGCAGATCGTCCAATGCCTGCAGCCAAAGCATCTGGCGGCCGAAAACCCGGCCAAACTGGCGAGCGACCGAATGGATCACCTGCTCGAGCGTGGGCGGATTATCCGCCTCCAACTGCAGGCTCGTGACGCCGCGGTCCGCAATGCCGCAGGGCACAATCAACCCGAAATCGTCGAGGTCGGTAGCCACGTTCAGGGCAAAGCCGTGGGTGGTCACGCCACGCGCCACATGCACGCCCAGGGCGGCAATCTTTTTCTCGGCGATCGTCCCTCCCGGGACCGTCCAGACACCCGCCCGCCCGGGAACGCGCTGCGTCAATACGCCAAAGTCGGCACAGGCCCGGATGAGCACCTCTTCCAGCCAACGCAGGTAAGTGACAATGCCCAGCGCCGGTGTAAAACCGCGCAGATTGAGAATGGGATAGCCTACCAACTGCCCCGGACCGTGGTAGGTGACGTCGCCTCCACGATTGGTTTCGACGACTGAGATGCCGCGGCGGGCGAGAGCCTCTGGGTCCGCGGTCACGTGCTCACGGCGGCCATTCCGGCCCAGGGTGAGAACCGGAGGATGTTCCACCAGCAGCAACACATCTCCGATGGTTTGTTGTTGGCGCAGGGCCCACAGGTGCTGCTGCAAGGCCAGGGCCGCGGGATACTCCTGCCGGCCCAGATCGAGCAGCGAGATGACGCGGTCAGACATTAATGGCCATGTTTTCCACGCTGCCGAAGCCATCCAACATTGCTTCCGCGAGCGTGGGATGAGCATGGATGGTGAACATCAGCTCCTCGATGGTCGCCTCCAACTCCAGGGCAACGACCGCTTCGGCAATCAACTCCGTAGCCTGCGGGCCGATGACGTGCACGCCCAGCACTTCGCCGTGTTTGGCATCCGCGACCACTTTGACGAAGCCGTCGTGAGAGCCGACGATCGAGGCTTTGGAATTCGCCGAGAAGGGGAACTTGCCAACCTTTACCTCGTGGCCCGCGGCCTTGGCTTGCGCCTCGGTTAACCCCACGCTGCCAATCTGCGGTTCGCAGTAGGTGCAGGCGGGAATGCGGTCGCGACGAACCGCCTTCGCATATTTGCCGGCGACTTTGGCCGCGACCACCATGCCGCACATGCCCGCCACATGGGCCAACTGGGGCATACCTGCCACCACATCTCCGATGGCGTACACGCCTGGCTCGGCGGTTTGCATCCACTCATCGACGCGAATGAATCCCCGCTCCAGCTGGACCTTCGTCTTGTCCAAGCCAAGGTCTGCGGTCAGCGGAGCGCGGCCTACGGCGACCAACACTTTCTCGGCTTCCTTCGTGACCTGCTTGCCGTCGGCGCCGGTGAAAGTCACCTTTGCTCCGCTTTCCGTCTTCTCCACCTTTTCTACTTTGGCGCCGGTGAAGGTATCGATGCCTCGCTTGCGGAAGACCCGCGCCAGCTCCTTGCTGACGTCCTCGTCTTCGTTGGGCACCACGCGGGGCAGGTACTCGACAATGGTGATCTCGCTGTTGAAGCTGCGGAAGATGGAGCCGAATTCCACGCCCACAGCCCCGGCCCCGATGACGATCATGGATTTTGGAATCTGGGGCAGGGACAGAATTTCTTTGTTCGTAAGGATGGTGTCCGCATCCGCCTCAATTCCGGGCAGCAGGCGGGCATCCGAACCGGTGGCCAGGATGACGTTTTTGGCCTTCACCTCCTGCTTTCCGCCGGCGGATTCGATGGCGATCGAGAGAATGCCGTCTTTCGCCGGACCGGTCAGCCGGCCAAAGCCCTGGATGACGGTAACCTTGTTCTTGCGCATCAGGAAATCAAGGCCCTTCACATGCTTGGCGATAATGCCGTTCTTGCGCTCGAGGACGGTGTTCCAGTTCATCGTGACTTGGCCTACCCCGTCGATGCCATACTCCGCGGCGTGCTTCAGGTGGTCATAGATTTCGGCGTCGAACAGCAGAGACTTGGTAGGGATGCAACCCACGTGCAGGCAGGTGCCTCCCAGTTTCTTCTCCACTTCAATCAGGCCGACCTTCAGGCCGTACTGCCCGGCGCGTATGGCAGCGGTATACCCTCCCGGGCCGCCGCCGATGATCACGATGTCGTAAATGGTGTCTGCCACTGCTAAACTCCCTTTCTCGGTCCCTCAGGTCGCAAAACCCCTATTTTACGCGACCCTCCCCAACGGGGATCTTGTGCCACACTGAACGGGTGCGACCGCATCTGGCAACGCTCGTCGCCGACTTCCGCCGCTACGAACAGCAGATTGCGGTTGTCACCCATCGCGGCAACCGCCGCGTTTCTACCAACTACCACCAGCTGGCGGAGCTGAGCGCGCGTTGCGCGGCCGCGTTTGATCAGCGCGGGATCAAGCCCGGCGATCGGATTTTGCTCTGGGGAAACAATTCCGCGGAGTGGGTAGCGGCATTCTTTGGATGCATTTTGCGGGGAATCGTCGCAGTGCCGCTCGATGCGGCGGGCAGCCCTGAGTTTGCCCGGCGGGTCGTCGCAGAAGTGCAGCCGGCGCTCCTGACCGGCGATCTACCGCTGTTACAGCAGCTCGATCCGGCCATTCCCAGGCTCGGTTTCGACGACTTCTCCGGACTACCCGCCCCCGAGTATGCGCCGCGGCCCGGGCTCTCGCGGGACACGCCCCTGCAGATCATCTTCACCTCGGGCACCACTGGCGATCCCAAAGGCATCGTGCACACCCATGGCAATGTACTGGCTTCGCTCGATCCGCTGGAGCTGGAGATGGCCAAGTACCTGCGCTACGCACGCCTGGTGCATCCACTGCGCATCCTGCACACCTTGCCCTTAAGCCATGTGTTCGGCCAGTTCATGGGCCTGTGGGTCCCTCCGCTGCTGACCGCCGAAATCCACTTTGAGGACCGCCTGCA
>JBARKD010000947.1:0-3454 GCA_049800615.1 Acidobacteriaceae bacterium
CACATCGTCCTGATCGCGGCCGCATTGATCATTGTTGCGCTTCTCATGTGGTTGGGAGAAAAAGTTGGCACACGGGAAAAACCGCTGACCCGCATCTCTTTCGCCGACTCACTGGTAGTCGGCCTAGCGCAGGCATTTGCCCTGCTTCCGGGCGTTTCGCGATCCGGATCAACCATCACTGCGGGATTGTTCCGCAACATGACCCGCGAAGCCGCAGTTCGCTTCAGCTTTCTGCTCTCTACTCCGCTCATCGCAGGCGCCGCGTTGCTGAAGGGGTACGAGGTTCACAAGGAGGGCCTGCCTGCGGGAATGCAGGCGCCTTTTATCGTCGGCATTGTCGTTTCCGCGATCGTGGGTTACGCCACCATCGCATGGCTCATTCGTTACCTGCAGTCCAACACTCTGCGGGTGTTTATCGTCTACCGGATCGTAGTCGGCATTGTCGTGATCGGCCTGGCGTACGTGTGGCATCTTCAGTAGGCACGTCGCAGACCACTGGTCTTTTTCAGGGAAATGAACTGAGGCAACACCTCACGTCCCATGACTGGCTCGGGCAAAGCGGAAGGCATGTTCTTGGCGCCGGCCCTTGGTAGCGCCATGTTTCAAGGCTTCTGCCGGTGGTTTTTCTTCTGTTACTGCCGGCTGACAGTCGAAGGGCGCGAGCATCTTCCGGCATCTCCATTCATCATCTGCAGCAATCATACGAGCCATATCGACAGCGCGGTTCTGATGACAGCTTCGAGGAAGTCTTTTTCGGCATTCGCACTGCTCGGCGCCAGTGATTATTTCTTTCACTCCCGGAGAGTGAAGTTCGTAGTCTCTCGATTCATGAACGTCATCCCCATCGATCGCCAAGCCCAGGCCAAGTCACTGCAGCGGAGTCTCGCAATGTGTGATGATTTTTTGCAGCGAACCCACGGCAATTTAATCCTCTATCCTGAGGGCACGCGCTCGAGTAGTGGCGAGATGCAGGCATTTAAGAAGGGTGCGGGCCTGTTTGCTGTGGCGCTTGGCGTACCCGTCGTGCCCGCATACATTGAGGGTGCTCGCAAGATTCTGGCAAAAGGGCAAAACGTGCCGCGGCTGGGAGCCGTCACCGTGCGCTTCGGAGAGCCGATCAGGTTCGCATCGAATTCGTCCGACTCTTTGCGCGGGCGCGGGGTTCGAAACGCTGCGGTCGAATTGCTGGAACATCGTATCCGCGGGCTGAGCCGGAAGCCGCTCGCCGGTGGCTTCGCCGGACTGCCGGTTAAGGAAGAGCAGCCGACGATTTCCGCCTCGGTCGTTGCACAGGAGGCCCAGAATACAAAGAGTCAAGGGCTTAATAGCTGGTAAGGTGAACACGATATGTACACAGCCAGGCACATGAAATGGTGGGGATGGGGAGATGAAGAGGCCGGCTTCGACTCTCGCGCCCATCCCGGCTTGTGGCCTTTTGCGAAAGCGGTACTTGATGTGGAAAGTGACGACATGGATGCGCCGCATGTGCCGCTCGAGGCGGTGCGCTTGCGCGGTGCGATTCAGCATGACGGGTTCCTGACTGAACTGCGGCGATCGATGCGCGCCGATCAGATCTGTGACAGCCGCCGTGAACGCGTGATCCACGCCTATGGCAAGGGTTTTCGTGACTTGTTTCGCATGCGGCGCGGATTGGCCGAGGGTGCTCCTGACCTGGTGCTTTATCCCGAGAATGAGTCCGACGTATTGAGGACTTTGCGGGCTGCGGCGCGTCACGACGTTGTCGTGATCCCCTTTGGTGGCGGCTCGAATATCGCCGGCTGCCTGGAGCGAAGCGAGACTCGTCGCATGGTTGTGTCGCTTGATATGAGACGCATGCGGCGCTTGCTCGAAGTGGATACAGAGTCGTTTACCGCGCGCATCGAGTCTGGCGCTTTTGGTCCCGATCTCGAGGAGCAGTTGAACGCCTATGGCCTGACTCTCGGCCACTTTCCTGATTCCTTCTTGCACTCCACGCTCGGCGGCTGGATCGCGACACGCTCGGCGGGAATGCAGAGCGACAAGTACGGCAAAATCGAGGATATGGTCATTGCGCTACGCATGGTCACGCCGGTTGGCGTGCTGGCAACGCGCACTGTACCCAAGTCTTCAAACGGCATCGATGTCAATCACCTGTGCATCGGCAGCGAGGGAACGCTGGGAGTGATTACGGAAGCTACTATGAGAGTTCATCCCCGTCCAGAGTTGCGTCGCACTCACGGCTATCTGTTTCCTGAATTCGAGGCTGGCATCGAAGCTATGCATGAATGCGTGCGAAAAGAATGTGTACCTTCGATGTTACGCCTCAGCGACCCGGACAAGACTGCACTGTCTTTGGCATTCAAACCGCCGTCGTCGCGGCTCTCGCAGGCGGCGACTAAAATCATGAAAAGTTACCTCAAGGCAAAAGGCTTCGATTCGCGTGCTTGTCTCATGCTCACCACTTTCGAAGGCAGCAAGAACGGTGCAGTCCGCCAACACAGTCAGGTGAATTCCATCTACCGGCGCTTCGGTGCGGTGGACCTGGGCTCCGGTTCCGGGAAATCGTTCGAATCGACGAAGTACGATTTTCCGCACATCCGCGACTTTCTGCTGGACCGTGGTATCACGTCGGATGTGAGCGAGACTTCTACTGTCTGGAGCAACATTGTTCCTTTGTATCAGGCGACAACTGCAGGGCTGCGCGCCGCGATCCAAGAGAGTGGGGTAAGACCCTGGGTCGGATGCCACATCAGCCATACTTATCAGAGCGGGGCGAGCCTCTATTTGACCTTTGCCTGCAGGCAGCAAGACGGGCGCGAAATGCAGCAGTATCTGCACGCCAAACGCGTTGTGCAGCAGTCGTTCATCGATCACGGCGCCACGCTGTCCCACCATCATGCAGTCGGCACGGAACACCTGCCGTGGCTGACCGATGACATCTCGCCTGTGGGCGTGATGGCCGTGGGCGCGATTAAGGGCGGACTCGACCCCGACAACATCATGAACCCGGGGCGGCTGCGGCCTTCGGCCGCGCCCTTTGAGGAGTGGTCGAGAATCGGGACCGATGCCATCGCTGCCAAACTTTGACGCGTGCCGTCCGTTCTGTCCGGCGCGAAGGTCAGTTTATGGTTTGATAATTGTTTACCTTCTGATTACAGGGTACCCCCCTCCCCCCTCCCCCTTTTAGATTCATCACATTACCGAGTTTTTGCCCGTAAAATCCACAGGGCAAAGGACTTAGGAGCCAAAATCCGGAAAACAAAGGAGTTACGGGACGATTTTTGGTCCGTCACGGCCTCTGAATTTATTGCCTTTTCTTGGGCAATTATGGGTGAAGTTTTGGCACGGCGCAAGGTTGGATGTCACAGGGATGGGCTGTGAATATTCTGGGTAGCGCTTGGGCGCTCACGGCAAAATCCTTCCGACCACGCGCCATCGCTGCTCAGCGTATCCGTCAACAGCACTGGGCGCTCGG
>JBARKD010000948.1:0-4291 GCA_049800615.1 Acidobacteriaceae bacterium
GTTACGAAGAGCCTTAATGCATTCGCAATGCCAAAACGAGCAAATGCGAATATCCCGTGCTACAAGTGAATTCACGGGTGTTCTTCTATGAGCGCTTGAGATACCTCTGAAAACCATCCGCGGTGCAGTCGAAATCCCGACACAGACCGACAGATTTACGACGCTGATTTAGCGAACCCAACCCCCTGCCGGAACGGGCTGACTTGCCTATTCTTTTGCGCTCGCATCAATCGGCAGAGTGAAACAAAATGTAGCGCCTGGACCGGCATTCGGAGTGAACCACAAACGGCCGCCATGCGACTCAATGATAGAACGGCTGATCGCCAGGCCCATGCCGGTACCCTCGTTCTTGGTAGTAAAGAAGGCGTCGAAGATGTGCTCCGCCTGTTCCGGGTTTACACCCTTGCCGGTATCGATGATCGAGACCATGACGAAACCGTCCAATGCACGTTGTGTCACAATCCGAAGCGTCCCCTGGTTCTCCAGCTCTTTCATCGACTCCATGCCATTCAACATCAAGTTCATCAAGACCTGTTGCAATTCCACCGGATCCGCAATGACCTGTGGCAGATCTTCCGCGAGTTTCGTGTGAACGGCAATCGCTTGTTGAGTCATCTCGGTGTCCAATAGCGCGACCATCTCTCGCACAGCGTCGTTCACTTCGATCGGTTCTCGCTGTAGAGTTCCCTTCTTGAAGAGACGGCTGATCCGATTCATAATTTCGGCGGCCCAGGCTACGTCCTTGATTGCCCTGGAAGCCGCCTCTCGAGCCTCTTCCAAGTCGGGTTCATCCCGTGCGAGCCATCGCATGCAGGTTTGTACATCGGTCTTCGCGGCGGCTATTGGCTGTTTGATTTCGTGCGCCAAAGAGGCGGTCAGCTCTCCCATGGTGCTAATTCTGCTCGCGCGGACAAGATCTGCCTGCGCCTGGCGAAGCCTTTTATCTTCCTCTTCGGCGCGTTTCCTCTGACGAACGCGTTGCATGTAAACCGCGAATGCCGTGAGTAGGATCAATGTGCCGTAGAACATACGAAACCACCAGCTGTTCCACCAGGCAGGCAATACCTCGATTTCGATTGAAGCCCCAGGCTCACTCCATCGCCCGCGGCTCAATGCGCCCTGCACGTGAAATACGTAGGTACCGGCTGGAAGTGTGGTGTAGCTGGCGATACGCTGGTCGCTGCCCACTTCATTCCACTGGCCATCTAACCCGTCAAGCCGATAGCGGTAGCGATTCGTCTCGGCGTTAAAGTAGGTGAGTGCTGAAAACTCAATGGAAAATATGTTCTGCGAATGGGAGAGCGTGATCTTATCGGTGTAGGTAATCGATCTACGGAGCGGAGAATGAGGCCCAATGGGAACGGGTCTTCCCGATATTCGGAAGTCTGTCAATACGGTTGTCGGAATGAACGAAGTGTCCCCCATCTTGCTCGGATAGAACGCCGTGGCGCCGCTGAATCCGCCGAAGAACATTTCTCCACTTGGGCTCTTGTAGCATGTACCCCAACCGGTGAGGTCCGGTCCCGGAAGCCCATCGGCGGCACTGAAGTTCCGGAACGTTTGTTCTCGCGGGCTAAAGCTGGAAAGTCCGCTGTTGGTGCCCATCCAGAGATTCCCTAGACCATCCTCCAGGATGCAGCTCACCACGTTGCCCGCAAGCCCGTCCTGCTCGTAATAAGTGTTGAAGCTTCCCGTCTTGCTGTCGAATCGGTCCAGGCCGTTCTGGGTTCCAACCCACATGACGCCGGCGTTGTCGAAGTGAATCGAATTCACCCGATCGTCGCTCATGGATCTGGGATCATCCGGGTTATGCGCGTAGATGGTGAATTCCCCGGTGCGGGGATCAAAGCGGTGAAGACCCGACTGCGCAGTTCCAAGCCAAAGATTCCCGTTGCGGTCCTGCTTTATCTCCGTATAGTCGATCGTGTTTTGCTTGTCAGGCGTATAGATGGAAAAGATCCCGGTTGCCAGATCGAGACGGCCAACCCCTCCGTAGGTTGCCGCCCATAGCGTTCCGTTAGCATCAAAGAGCATGCGCAGGATAGAAGTCTTCTTCGGCGGGGGGCTGTCATGGCCCAGGTACGGGCTGAGCCGGCCCGTCTTCTCGTTTAATCGCTGAAGTCCCTGGAAGGTTCCAGCGAGCATTGCTCCTGAGCGATCTTGAATGATCGCCATTATCTCGTTTCCGGCGCCGGATCCTGCGGGTGCGGTATTTTTTCCGGAGCGCCGATCGATTCGGTTCAATCCCCCCATCGAGCCAATCCACAAGATGCCTTCCCGATCTTCATGGATGGAGGTGACGAGCGGGCTGACTAGACTGCCACGCTGATTTGTGAAGTTCTCGAATGCCTGCAGCCTTTCAGAAAAATAATTTGGATCGGTCTCTTGCAGGCATACCCAGATATCTCCCTCCTTGTCCTGATAGATGCCAATGGCGCTGTTCGATCCCAAGCTCTCGCTGTCTTCGGGATGGTTGCGGTAACTGATGATCTCTCCAAGATTTCGGTCGATCTTAAGGACGCCGGCCTGCATCGAGGCAAGCCATATAGTGCCGTCCTGCGATTCCAGTAACGTATAGATCTTCACCGGCAACCGATGGCCGTGTGACATATAGTTGATCGCATGACAGGTGATGTGCTCGCTCTTGAGATCGAGAGTGGCCAACGGGCAGGACAGAGAAGTACTCGTGATCCAGAAAACTCCGGACCGATCCTGGTGGAATTCGCCGATCTCTGAACTGAAGGGAATATGTCTCGTGACTTTTCCGGCCTCGCGATCAAACGCTTCCAGGCCGCCACTGTCTGCTACCCAGAACTGTCCGGTTCTGTCCTCTCCGGTAAACTTTACGTCGTTCCCAGCGATACTTGTCGGATCGTTGGGATCGTGCGCATATCGAGTGGATTGGCCGCTCACAGGGTCAAATCTGTAGAGCCCTTTGGCTGTCGCCAACCAGAGCATTCCGCTGCGATCCTCGCTAAACTGCGCAACAGGAGCGGGCAAGCTACCTCGAAACTCTGGCACGACGTGGTAATGGGTGAACGTGTCGTTGATCGAATTGTATTTATCGAGAGATTGATCACAGCCGATCCATAAGGTCCCTGAGTGGTCCACAAAGAGACTGCGAACATATACGCATCCCAGGCTATCGGGGCGGCCTGCTTCGTGCTTGAACGCTTTTGATCTGTAGCCATCGTAGCGATTCAATCCATATTGCGTGCCGAACCACAGGAAGCCAAGACCGTCCTGCACTACCGACGAGACTCTCGTCTGCGATATGCCCGCGCTTCCGGAGAGCTTTCGGAACCGTATGTCGTCGCTGTCGGTCACCGTTACCTCGAGCGGCAGGGGGTCACCCCCACGGATACGCGCGTCCGCTGCGACGGCCATTAAGAGCGGATGTTCGAGAAATAGCAAGAGGAGCGCCCATCGAAAAAGCAAGCGGCGACGTTTTCGCGGCGGCTTGGGTGAGGGGTAATGCTGTAGTCCCCAAGTCAGCCTTTCTCGGCCCACGCGGGCTCTATTCATAACAGTGACGCTTCTCCGGCATAGCTGCGAGGCGTTGCTATTGTAAACCTGATTATCCTGAGCCACGCGCGTCAGCCGGCGCGGTCGTGACGGCATGATAACCGCAAATCGAGATCCTCCTTCAGCAATTACGTGGGACAGACAAGCAAGGAGGATGTGTCGAAAACTCCCCGGCTTCTGTCGAGATGCCGACTGCCGGCCCCTGTGCTTTTCACACAACTCCCGATCTTCGAATAGCCACGTCATTTCGATTCAGTCACATCGCAGGCCGTTCGCTTTGCTGCATTCCTGGCATTACGAATGCTCTTAGACAATTGAAGGAGAACAACCATGCCTGACCAAACGAGCGACCCGGAAACACCGATCCAACAAGACTTCCCCGTCACAACCAGCCATGAAACAAAGTTAGACCGTCTCGCTAACGAAGCTGCGGGTCGAGCCGCAAAGAGAGAGCAGCGTTACGACCAGGCGCACGACATCTTTACAAAGTAGTGCGACTCGTTTCGGAACCCGCTCGACAACCTAAGAACCAAGGAGAGGACACTATGGCCAAATCTATGATTAACGAACAAGTTCATTCTGCAGGCGCCGCTGGGACGTGCACCATAGGTGGCGACCTGACGGTCAATCGCCTCGGTTACGGAGCTATGCGCATCACCGGTCCTGGCATTTGGGGACCGCCCGTTAATGAAGACTCCGCACTTGCAACGTTGCGGCGCGCGATCGACTTCGATGTGAACCTCATCGACACAGCTGATTCCTACGG
>JBARKD010000949.1:0-3985 GCA_049800615.1 Acidobacteriaceae bacterium
AGGGTAGGCTTGTGGCTTGGGTTGGGTTTGGCTCCCATAAGGGCAAACTGCAGATCTCTCCACTTCGCTACGCTTCGGTCGAGATGACAAATTTGTGGGCAGGGGAAAGCTGTTTTTCCATGAAGCAAACTGCAGGTCGCTCGGCTTCGCTCCGGATGACACCTCTATACCACACCAAGGGAAAGAGCCAAGGTGTCATCCAAAGGGAAGCTAAGCCTCGTCTTCTATGCCTTTGACCGGATGGCGCAGAATCTGCTCCAGGCTCTTTGGAGCCGCGGTGAAGGTTTTGCCATAGTATTTGTCGATTTCGTAACGATAACTCATGCGTGGCCCAGGAAAGCCGATGAGTTTCCAGCCGGCCATGCCGATATTGCCGCCATGAAGCGGATCGCAAAACATGCCTTCGATCGTGTGGGTGCGCAGGAGTTGAAAGAAGTGGCTCTGCTCAATCTTCTCCAGACGAAGATCCTGCTGATCGGCAGCAATGCCCGCGAAATCATCTCCCAGCAACGGAATCCCGGCACGATACATCTGCTGAGGATTTTCTTTCCCCTGGTAACCATGCTCCGGGACTGATTCGATCCATGGTCCTTTTGTGTAACGAAACTTGTCTCTCCCGTAGGGGCCGGCGAGTTGGCGATCAATATAGATAACTACGCCTGTTTCAGTTGCGCCCGGCCCGTTTTCGTCGCTGGGAAAAATCCGTTCGCTTGCCGCCTGCACAGTCCTGGCTTCCGCCGCGGTGAAGAAACGCAGAGGCACCTTGACCGTATCCTTGGTCGCATCTTGTGCAGCCAATGGGATCGTTTCTCCCACCATCGACGACAACGCCAAGCCAGCAAGTGCCTTAATGGGCACGATAATGAATTCGCGTCGCTTCAAAGTCCCTCCCAATAACATGTCATGCGATCGGCCCCGGCTTTTTGAGATAGCGGTCAATTAAACCATCGGCAGCACGATGACTCACCGCCACGATGGTGAGCGTTGGATTGGAGGAACCGTTTTGCGGAAAGGAGGAGGAGCCCACAACAAAAAGATTGGGCATCTTCCAGTGCTGCAGCCAGGGATTGACAACGCTCTGTTCAGGCGACGTGCCCATGATCGCTCCGCCCTGGACGTGCGTCGTGTTGTATTGAAAAGCATTGTAGTGATGGAAACCAGCGGGGCGTTCAATCTTGATCAACTGGGCGCCGGACACCTGCGAAATCGCCTCCATGAGTTCCGTCCCTATGCGTGCTCCAAAAGCCATCTGACGCATTTCATAGTCGGTCCAATCCAACGTCATTCGCAGGAGCGGGTCGCCCCACTTATCCGTATAAACAGGATCCAGATCCATGAAGTTTTGCCGATACGCGTAATGCTCCGCTCGCATCTCCACGCCAGGTCCGATGCGGTCCCAGTGGTCGATTGCGGCCTTCTTCCAGGCCGCACCCCAGTTACGGGCTACGGTTCCTCGGGGGACCCGGCCAAAGGAGCCGGCGGGTTGTTCGCCAGTCGCTGCGCCCCGCAGAAAAGCCCCTCCGCGCAAGATATTTTCCGGAACCTCCTGCTTAAGATCCCCCTCCAGATCCGACACGCCATAGCCGACCGCTCCCGATCCCATGAATAGATTCAGGCGTTCTTTGAACACCAGCATCCCTGCTCCTCCGCTGGTGACCTGATGGGTCAGGTTTTTGCCTAAGGTTCCCTTCCCTTCGAGCGGAAGGTAACGTTCGCCAACGTCGGAGAGGAGCAGGAGCCGTACGCTGTTCGGAGTCCATGCCGAGAGCACCACTACTTCGGCGGGCTGCATGGTTTCTTCGCCGTTCTGGTCCATGAACACGACGCCCTCGGCCATCCCGTTGCGATGGACGATCTTTCGCACCCAGCAGTTGTTGCGCAAGGTGAAGTTGCTCTTGCTGCTCAGCACGGGCAGGATCGTATTCGATGGCTGCGCCTTGGCGCCGATCATGCAACCATGACCGGGGCAGTAGCCGCAAAACACACAGCCTGGCCGGGAAACTTTGTCGGGATTGGTATATGCCTGACTTAGATTGGCGGCAGGCAGCGGAAATGGATGATAGCCTAACTGGACCGCTCCTTTATGGAAGAAGCCCATGGTGTAGGTGGGCGTCAGGGGTGGAGTCGGATACTCATGCCGGCGCGGGCCTTCAAATATATTGCCGCCCTCCACCAACTTGCCCTGTAAGTTACCAGCCTTACCGCTGATCCCCATCAACTGCTCGGCGCGCCAATAGTCATTCTCGAACTCGTCGTAAGTAAACCCCCAATCCTGGTTGGTCCAGTCCGGCGAAAGCCGCGAAGCGCCAAACTTCTCTCGCAGATGAGCAGCGATGACAAAAGTCTCCGGAAGATAGCGGTCGGAAATTCCGCCCCAATGCTCCGAGGTACCGCCAGTGCCGGTTCCAGGATTAAACGATCCGTACTGACGTATGGGAGCGGCGGTGTCTTTGATGGTGTGACGGTGGGTGATGGTCTGTTCGGCGGGATTCTGCAGGAGGCCAATGCGACGGGTATTGATTTCATCCATGCCGCTGGCGTATTGGGAAATATTGCGTGCGGGGCCCCGCTCCAGCATGACTACGTTCAAAGAGGTCCGGGTGACGATTTCTTTTGCCATCACCATCCCCGCCCAGCCGCTGCCGATGATGACAATGTCCGTGGGTTTGAGGCGCTTCAACGGCGATCTCCAGCGAAAGATTTCGAGCGCGATCTGACTTATTAAAGGATATAACTGTTTAACCCGTCGTTGCCGCCCAGTTTTCAATCTTTAAACCCAGGAATGCGTCCGAATTCGCGGGTGTTGTTGATGAATGTCGGGAGCCTTCATGATTCGACGTTGTGACGATCAGGATTTTGCATCCATCTGGGCCATCATCAATGATGGCGCGCAAGCATACCGCGGCAAGATTCCCGAAGATTGCTGTACAGAACCTTATATGTCCAGGGAGAAACTGCGGAACGAAATGGACGATGGGGTGGTGTTCTGGGGCTATGAAGGCAAAGAATCGTTGACAGGCATAATGGGCCTGCAGTCAGTGCGGGACGTCACCCTCATCCGGCACGCCTATGTGCGTAGCGGCAGCCAAAAGAGCGGAATAGGTTCGCAACTGCTGGTCCATCTGCGAGAGATGACGGGCTGCCCGGTGCTGGTGGGAACGTGGGCCGATGCGGTCTGGGCGATTCGTTTTTATGAGCGGCATGGTTTTCGCCTGGTGGGCGCCGATGACAAAAACAGGCTGCTCAAAAAATATTGGAAAATTTCCCAAAGGCAAGTCGATACGTCGGTCGTGTTGGCTGATGAGAATTGGTGGGAACTGCAGAAATAACGGATCGGGTCTACGGCTGCCCGTCGTCGTGGCGCCGGGTCCTTGTGCGCGTCAGCACCGCCAGCGTGCTGTAGAGCCCGTCGGCATCCAGGTAGCAGGCCTGAAGGTGGCGGGATCCGCCGGAAAAGGCCGTGCGGCCGTGAAGGATGCGCGTGTTATCGAAGAGCACCAGGTCTCCCGGCTCCAGCCGGCAAACCACCTGTCGCGCCGGATCCTGAACCAACTCAGAAAGCTGGCGATACGCCGGATAATACCTTTTAAGCTTCGGCCCCTTGAGCGGCAGCGGCTCAATGGAGCGGTCGTTGTAGTAGATGGATCGAAATTGGCCGAGTGCATCCACATCGAGCATGGTTCGCTCGGCGACCAAGTCGACTGCCCCATCCTGGAAACGAAACAGGATCGGGGTCTGGCACAAAAGGTTAAACGCATCAGCATCACGGGCGCGAATCTGCTCGGCAATCGCCATGCCATCCAGAAACATGCTCTCTCCGCCTTCGTCCGAGGGTGAGAGACAGTGCAGCATCTTGAACCCAGGCACCGGATCGCGATAGGGATTGTCGGTTCGCACCGGCAATTCGCGGCTTGTGTAAGCGAGATTGTTCGGTTCGGTCATGCTGCGGACATCGAAAACAGAGCCATAGTTGGTCTCTCGGACG
>JBARKD010000950.1:0-2672 GCA_049800615.1 Acidobacteriaceae bacterium
TTCTCCTCTGCCTGCATCGCTACGTGCCCCTCCATCTCCTCACGCAGGCGCTCATCACCACGGCGGCCGAAGCCGAAATTCCACACACGCGCGAAAAGCCGGTTCAGGAGTCTCATGCCAAATCCACCGCCTTCACTTCAAAAAATCGCGCAATAATCGCCGCTGTCTGCTCCCAATCGCGCTTCGGTTTCGAGCAGCTTTTCCCCGGCGCGCGTGAGCCGGTAACAACGGGCGCGCCCGTTGTTTCTCTGAACGTCCCCACTCCGGCGCGACCGCGCATTCTTGCTCAAGCCTCGGCAGGACCGGATACAGCGTTCCCTGACTGACCGGGAGTAGTTGACCGCTGATCTGCGCGATGCGCCGTGCAATTC
Source organism: Acidobacteriaceae bacterium (assembly GCA_049800615.1). GTDB lineage: Bacteria > Acidobacteriota > Terriglobia > Terriglobales > Acidobacteriaceae > PALSA-350. Next base: position 372 of record JBARKD010000950.1, read on the forward strand.
CGTATCCGTGCAGTGGGCCCAGTACTTGAAGCGTCTTCAGCATCATCAGCGCTGGCGTCTCCTGCTGCACCTCCCTCTTCTGCTTCATAGGCTGCGCTCCGCGCCTTCCATTTGGTTACCCAGAGGAGCATGGCACAGCTTCGTTGGGAAAGCAACAGGAGAAGCGAGGGCAGGGGAGACACGAATGGCGGAAGATTTTGCAAATTGACGCGATTTTTTCTGCAAGCCGCGCCTTTGTCGCCGTTCCTAGGCATAGAGGAGAATCGATTATGACAATTCTGGCACCTTGGTGCATAAAAAAGACCCCACTGTTCGAGCGTCACCTCGGCCAAACCGGAAGGGCATTGCTTCCGGCACTGGCGCTTCGCAAGCACCCTCCACGCATTGGATATCGGGCATCCATGAGCGCAAACGCACGACTGGCAGTGGCCGTGCTCATTACATTGGGGTCAGTTTACGCAGCACCCGGCGTTGCGCAATCGCAAACCGGAGAAGCGGAAGCGACGAACCCGCACGTTCAAGGCCAACAGCCGCGACTGACATTCGATGTGGCCGCGATCCATCCCTCAAAACCTGAGGTAAGCGGGGGCGGGATTAAACCCCTGCCGAATGGAACCGGGTACATCGTGCAAAACATGACCGTGAAATCGATGATGACCGTCATCTATCGCATCCCTCCCGGGCGGATTCAAGGTGGCCCGGATTGGTTCAGCACCGCAGCGTTCGACTTGGAGGCGAAGGCGGATCGGGCATACGGCCTCGAAGATCTGCACACCATGTTTAAGAACCTGCTGGCAGACCGCTTTGGATTGAAGTTTCACACCGAGACCAAACAAGGCCCGGTTTACGAACTGATGGTGGACAGGTCCGGCGTGAAGATGAAGGCAGACGGCGACGTCGGCAACCTAAATATCCCGATCAAGCCGAGCGGACCCGCCGAATTCGTCGGAACGAAGGTTCCGATAGCGTACCTTTGCTGGTTTCTCGGACAACAAATGCAAAACGATCCGCGGCCCGTGATCGACAAAACTGGATTGACTCAGGTTTATGACTTCACGCTCGACTTCATGCCCGAGTTGCCCCCTGGCGTCTCGATCGACGCATTGCCCCCGGAGATGCAGAACCGCCCGACGATCCTGGATGCGCTCCGGGAACAGCTCGGCCTGCGGCTGGAGTCAGGGAAGGGTCCCGTGGAGAATTATAGGATCGACCATGTGGACAAGCCGTCGGAGAATTAGCGGGCGATTCAGCCCATTCGGAAAAACTCCGGTCAGATCTTGTCCAAACCGTCGGTAAGCATTCCGGTAACAGAGCCCATCGCTGCAGACAAAGTACTAATTTCCGGATTGCCGGTCAACCGGCCGGAATCCCGAGCATTGGGTTTTCCGCTCGCATGCGGTGCGCGGTGACCGCGTTGTCGATCAGCGCCAATTGAGAATGGCGGTGTTGTGCCAGTCATGCCTCCGACAGGCCGGATTTCCTGCCTCAGGCGGATTAAGGTACCTACTCTTCCCTAAGTACCTCCATCGGAAGCACGCGTGCTGCACGCCGTGCCGGTTGCGCGCCCGCCAGGAATGCAACCCCAATGATCCCGAGAATTGAAGAGACGAATGTCGCAGGATCGTTCGATCCCAGTCCATAAAGCATTGATCTCGTGACTACCCCGATAACTAGCGCCAGACTTGCACCTAGAGCAAGACCGATGGTAAGCGGCACGATGATTTCGTGCATGATCAAGGCAACTACAACTATTTTGCGCGCTCCGAGAGCTATCCGGATTCCGATTTCCTTCCTGCGTCGAATGACCATAAACGAGATCAAACCATAGAGCCCAATCATCGCAAGGACTGCGGCGAGCATACCGAAGAAGCTTGATAATCTGGCCATCACACCTTCGCGCAACAACCCTTCTCGTATGGTCGTTTTAAGTACACTGAAGTTCAGAATTGCCTCGGGGCTCGTTGTGGTAATCGCTTGTTTCACTTCGGGAAGCAAGGTTAGGAACGATTCATTAGAACGAACTACAAACGTGAACCCTTCACCCGGATCCGTGTCTTGAGATTCCGCCAGGAACACAATCGGAGTGGGGTCTTCGCGAAGACCAGCGTATTTCGTGTTTGCCACTACTCCTACGATTTGAAACAGCCGACTCTCCTGTCCTCCTCCAGCCGCAACTCTAAATGTCTTGCCTATGGGATTCAATTTGGCGTAGAGGGTTCGGGTGAACTCTTGATTCACGATAGCAACACGAGGCGATGTGGGAGTGTCGTTCTGGCCAAAGTCCCGGCCCGCTAACATTGG
>JBARKD010000951.1:0-4013 GCA_049800615.1 Acidobacteriaceae bacterium
GGACACACCGACCGCGCGGTGAAGATGCCGACCTTACCCGAAGCCCTCGAGTGGGTGTGGCAGGGCTACCCAGGCAAAAGCGTCAAATGATGTGTTAGGCGCGGCTGCTTGGGAGGGTAAAAGCTGCGTCTAACGTACGGGCTAAAGAGTGTGCGTGAGAACTCGGTCACCAGCGACCAAGGATGGGGCACCCGATCCTTGGTCGCTGGGCAAGAAATACAGTTATCTACGACGCCACCCCGGTCTAAATGACCCGGAGGGCTTTAAAGCCCGTACCCTTCAAAAACGGTTAAACGCCCATCTGTGTGACGCACTACATTGCGTGGACTCGTGCCCCGGATCGAAGCTGGATAGAATCATCTAAGGAGGTGACGAGGAGATTGACGATCCGAATTTCACGAGCAAGTTTCGTTTTCAGCGTTTTCATCCTGGCGCTATGCTGTGTCAGCTTGCATGCCGATGAAAGCGATCCGCAAAAGGTAACTCTGGTGGGAACCCTCCACCGCGCGATGGGCATCGGTGCAGAATCCACGGGTTGGTTGGTTCAGCAGGTTGAGTCCCAGACCATTATCGACGGCAAACCCATCAGCAGTATTGAAGTGAGTTATTCCCGTAAGCCTGGGGAACTCGAGAAGTTCGACAACAAACGAGTGAAAATTGCCGGCAAGGTTGCCTACCGTCACGGTGTGGAAACCGGGGTCCAGTCTTATGTCGAAATCAATTCCATTAAAGCAGCGCCCCCGGCCGGCAAAGTGAAGCCGTGAGATTTGACCTGCTCCGGGAGGCCGCCCGACGCATGCCGTTCATGCTGTTTCGCTGACGCAAGGGAAGCAGGTGAACTCCTCGGAAGAAACTTGCCAGTAGGGTATGAATTTTTGGCCGAGATTGCCGCGCATGGTGAAGTGTAGGGGCGACGCGCCGTCTGCTTCCAGGTGGTCGGCCAGAGACTCCGCTCCCTTTCCTTTCTCAAGCACTAAATCGACTTCGGGAGAGCCGACGGCAGCAAGAAGGATTGGGCCATACTCGATCGAATACTTTGTCTTGCCGGGGATCTGGTCGTCACCCGCGTACCGCTTCACGCGAAGCGACGCGGGCAGACTGAACTCGAGGGTGTCACCATCAGCCCATTCGCGATCGAGTACAACATAGGAACCCGGGTTTCCGGTTGCCGCGGGCCGTCCGTTCACGGAGATCGGCATTTTCCCGGTCGCCCATGACGGCACCCTAATACGGATCTTCGCTTGGCTAGCGGCGCCGGCCTTGACCGTAGCCTTCACTTCGGTGCCGAAGGGAAAGCGCGTATCGACGGCCAGGGCCATCGGCTGACCGTTTTGCTCCCAGCGGAGAGTGGATGGTTCATAGAGATGCAGGTAAATCCCGTCCAGCGCGATGGAGTAAATGTGTTCCGGCAGGGAACCGAGCAGACGTGTGCCCTGGCCTTCGCAACACGTATTCTCGTGGGTGGAAGCTTCCTTCTTACCCTGCATCTTGGTGTGATAGCGCAGCCCCGCCCCGCCGTCCTGGTTTGCCATTCCGACGTTGTAAAGCGATTTCTCAATCTCCGCGGCAAAGCGTTCGTCATCCGGATGAAGCATCTGAAAACGCTGGCTTAGAAACACCCAGAACGAGCTTCCGCACAGTTCTCCCAGGTCCTTTTGCAGATAGTTGCTGTCAGGCGGATCCTTCTGGAATTCGATGATCGAGATACTGCCGCCGCGCTGCTGCCAGTGTTCGCGATACAGCTCCCATGCTCCCAACACCGCGTCGTAGTAATGCATATCGCCGGTGACGAGATACATATCCATATAGGCCTCGAGGTTGGTGAGCAGATAGCAGTGCGGCCGGTCATAAGGATACTGCCACACCTGCTCTTTTTCTCGCCGCGCTAACCCGTGCAACCAGCCGTCTTCCTGGTAATACCGTTGGATCACTTGCGCGTCTTCCGGCTTGCCCACGGCGCTGACGCTCACCCGCGTGTTGGCAATCATGCCTTGGCCGCCCTGAATCGCACCGCGCAGCATCAGGGGAAGAAACGGCTGTTGATTGAACCAGTCATAGTAGCCGCGAAGCATGGGCAGCGCCTTGGCGTTGCCGGCGTAACCGGCCTCTAATAATCCATGCGTGAGCCATGCGCGGGTGTAGGCTGCGCGCTCCGAATAAAAGATAGTGTTTTCGGGGTAGGCCATAATATAGCCATTTGGCTGGCGGCATTCTTCGATTCCATCCACCACCGCATTGAGCCGGCGCCGCAGTTCCGGATCATCGATCCATCGCACGGTATTGCCTGCTCCCATCAGGAAGCGCCCGGCATTGGAACCAGCCAGATCCTCCTCCCAGAAGACTTCCGTTCCGGTGGGCTTGAAGCCGGTGACCTTTCCTGTCCGTTCATAAAACTGCCGCAGCAATTGCTCTACGGTATAGGTGTTCAGCAGATATTGGATGTTGTGCTCCATCGCGGCTTGAAACACTCCGCCTGCGAGAGTGACCCCTGTCTTCGGCGGCTCGGCCTTGAACTGCGGGCGCTTCCACCCCGATGCATCGGTCACAAGGTTGGGGTGATCCATGCGGATGTCTTCGCCATCCTGCCGAGGGGCGCGGGTCAGTTGTTTGAGCTCTTCTTCGGTATTGCCATGCTCCGCGTCGGCCGTGGCCTGGCAGCCGCCGGCAACGTCGCGGCCTGCGGAGAGCACCGCGATCTTCGCAATGGTGAGGGTGAAGTCCTTACTATCGACGGGTTCCACGCCCAAGGGGGCAAACTCTTTCGCCGGCGGTATTTTCACCGTGCGCAGTTTGGTCGCAGTCACGCGCACATAGCGCGCCGTGGCTCCATGGGCGGCGTATTGTGTGACGTTGTTTTTGGGATCGGGAAAGTCAGCCTGGGTGAAATCGGCAATAACCCGGGGCCGGCTGAACGCCTCGTCGTCCGCAGCCTCGATTTTGAAGCGCAAGGGAAAGCCTTCGCCACCGTAGTACTGGTCGCGTCCGGGAAACATCTTCTCGCAGGCAGGAAACAGCTGAATAGCTTCGATGGCCACGGCTTTCTTCAAGTCGATCTGAACCCAGGTATTGACCGATGGACTTTGCGCTGCGCGGGAGCGGTACGCGCGGTAATGGGTTGCCGGGGTCGCTGCCATTTTCATCCCGGTTAAATACGGAGTCAGTTCCGGCGACGTGTTCTCGGGCAACGCCCAGACTCGCGGATACATTCCGCCGGTCAACGCAACTCCTGTGGTGCAGGCGCCGCTGATCAGAAAACTACGTCGTGTAACACTCATTTGTAATGCTCCATACCGGTGTCGGCGGTTGTGGTTGGCGGCGGGAAAAGGGACCAATAGGATGATGGGCGGGGATACCCCATCCAACGCAAAGAAAGCGCAGGATGGGGACCCGTGGTGGTGTCGTTAGAAGGAATATCGCAGTGCAAGTTGCAACACCCGTTGCCCAACGGATTCAAAGGTGAGCAGCCCGGAACTGGGGTTGGTCACGCTGTAGCTGCCTGATCCGAAATTTGGGTGATTGAAGACGCTGAAGGCTTCGGCGCGAAACTGTAGCTGTTGCGATTCCGTGATGGGAAACGCCTTCTGCAGGCTCAAATCCGTGGTGTTCAACCCCGGCTGGCGCGGGCCGCTTCTGGCGGTGCCATACTGCCCGGTGGCCGGTTGCACATAACACGCGGGATCGTAGAACTGCAGCCTGGGATGACCCGCAGGCGGTGTTCCGGCACACACTTTGTTGGCAAATACGCTGTGCACCGAACTGGTGTCGGCGTTGTTGTTAGCCGTGATTTGGATGGGCTGGCCGCTTGCAGCCTGCTGGATACCGGAAAGCTGCCATCCTCCGAACACTTCGCGATCGACAAGTGAGCCTGAGTTCAGGAACTTCTTGCCCGGTCCGAAGGGCAATTGGTAAACCGCGCTAAGCACGAAGTTGTTGGTTCGGTCGAAGCCCGCCGGACCATACGCCAACTTGGGGTTGTAGAGGTCCTGGATATCCGCATTGTCGCCGTCCAGAAC
>JBARKD010000952.1:0-2576 GCA_049800615.1 Acidobacteriaceae bacterium
GCGCTGTCGATAGAGGCCCGAAAGACGCTGTCCCGCGATCAACGGCTGCTTGCGTTCCTGCCCTCCGCCGCAGTCAACTTAGCGCTCCTGTTCGCCGGCTGCGGCGGATTGGTGCTCTTCCTGCTGCAGCGCAGCGCGCGCGAATATCGGTGGCTCGGACTTTACCTCGCGCTAACGGCCGTCTCCACCAGTGCCTGGATAGGCGCATCGGCCGGCGTATTCCCGCTGGCGCTCAACAGTATTATTGGGGATCCCCTAAGCTTTCCGGCCCTGGTGGCGCAGATCGAATTTATCTACGCCTTTACCGGCCGCAAAGTGGGCCGTGGCTGGCGCGTTTACGAGGGGTTTCTGCTGGCCTCAATGCTTGCGCCTCTGCTGGTCACCCTACTGGGAATCTCTCCGACCGGGTATCTGCTGGCGGAGGGAGCCGTCACAGCTCCGGTGGCCGTCCTGCTCCCGGTCTTCCTGTTCGTCTGGTGGGTGCGCGGCGATCGGGACGCGGCATGGTTAGTCGTACCCAGCTTTCTGGCGGCAGCCGGAAACATCACCATCGACCTCAGCTTCGTGTCCGCTCACCTGGGCTGGACGCGGTTGGCTGCGCTGGTCGCGCCGGTCTATGTGGGACCGGTGCCGCTGGCTTTCGACGACTTGGCGGACTTCATTTTTCTGCTCGCTATTTGCTTTGTCGTGCTGTTGCGCTTCACGCGTGTCAACCGCGAGCAAGCTCGAACCGCGGCGGAGTTGGCTGCCGCACGGGAGATCCAGCAGAGGCTGGTGCCCAGCGCACCGCCCGCGGTAGCCGGCTTCCGCATGTTAGCCGCGTATCTGCCGGCGGAGGAGGTCGGGGGAGACTTCTACCAGGTGCTGCTGCAGCCTGACGGATCGTCGCTGTTGGTGGTGGGCGACGTGAGCGGAAAGGGATTGCGCGCCGCGATGACCGGCGCCCTGGCCATTGGCGCGCTGCGCACGCTGGCGGCGGAGAATCTGCGGCCGGCCGCCCTGCTGCAACGCTTAAACGTGCAGATTCTCTCCGCGGAAGATGGCGGCTTTGTCACTTGCCTCTGTACCCGGATTAGCGGCGAAGGTGTGGTAACCGCCGCCAACGCGGGTCATCTCTCGCCTTACCTAAACGGGGTGGAGGTCACCTTGGGTTCGGGTCTGCCGCTCGGGCTCACGGCCGACGCCGAATACAGCGAATCCACACTGCAGCTTTCCCCGGGCGACACGCTGACGTTTCTTTCCGATGGAGTGGTCGAAGCACGGAATATAACCGGCGAGCTGTTTGGCTTCGACCGCACCTGCGCGATCAGCGCGCAATCGGCTCAGCAAATCGCCGATGCGGCGCGCAACTTCGGCCAGGAAGATGACATTACGGTGCTGACGCTCAGCTTTGCCGGGGTCGGTGTTTTGCAGCCTTAGAGAGCTTTTCTGAAAGACCGGCGGCCCTTCACGCGCTCACTTGGCGTTAACGTAGCTGGTCTCACACCCGCTCGCCTCAGCTGGGACGAGTCCGCCTACAACGGCGCCTTCGGCTTCGTTGAAGGTAATAACAAGGTGGTGTTCCGGCTGCGCGGCCAAGCGAGACCATGCCGCGGAGATGCCCTTCGTCAGTTTTGAAGCAGCCTCCGCGGACCGGCCGGCGCGAAAATACGCAAGCATCATGGAGGTCCGATGGTCGCACTTGCCGGCGATGAAATGCCCGCCTACCACCAGGTCCTGGAACACAACATGGACTGATTCTGCCGAAGCTCCGGTCGCCTCAACGTGCAAACGAGTTATCTCCTTGGCAAGCCCGGATTTCACCGGACCCGAAAGCGCACCATGCGGGACCAGGCACAAATAGAGTTCCATCGTTCCCCTCCACCTTGCCGATGATGCTAGGCTCGGCCTGACCGGGGTGTCCACAAAAAAACGGTTGCGTTCGACCCAAGGTTGACGCTTTGGGAAGGGTGCGGGCACACTCTTTTCCTTGACATCCGGAGCGAAGCGGAGCTCGTGTTTCGAAAGGCGAAGCAATGAGTTAGCGCAATTTGGGGGTTAGCGCAATTCGGCAAAACGGCTCAGGGCCCCCAAATGGGCTGGCAACGAGGGCTGCACGTGCCTTCGCACAGGCAGGCAAGACTCCCCGAATGCCGGGGAATGCGGCACCGCTCCTGGCAACAACCCCGCATTTATAGGATCCGGGTGGCACTTTTTCCGGCGGATTCTCGCTTTCATGATCGAGGGCAAAATCCGCCATGAAGCTAAACCAATTTCCAACCGCGGCTCGAAATCTTACGCGTCTGTTTCCCGTGGTTGTACGAAGTACGGTACGGGCTTTGTTCTTTTGCGCAACCTTGCTTCCTACCATCCTGCTGCGCGCCGCTTCGTTACCGCCGCGAACGGTCTACTGGCCTTTCACGTTCGAGCAGAACCGGGGACAAGCTCCCGAGGTGGTGAAGTGGCTGGGGCAGAGTTCGGGTTATCGCCTCTTGTTCGAAAACGATGGCGTGACATTTCTGCTCCCGGATAAGAACGATACGCGAGCAATCGCGGGACGCCGGCCGGTCCCGGTGGAGCGCTCGTTGCGCATGAAA
>JBARKD010000953.1:0-5298 GCA_049800615.1 Acidobacteriaceae bacterium
AATGTGTACTGTGATGACGCTCTGACTGATTTTGCTGCACGACAGCGACTTCGGCTTGTTCGGGAGATCAACGAGGAGCGCCGAAACGAGAACTTAATGGATCTTCAGAAGGACGAGCGATTTGAATAGCCTTCGATGCCGGGTTTCGGGGCGGGAGGATGTGAAAAAAATGATTTTGCTGATTTGTTAGAGCTTTGTTTTTTTGATAGGAACTCTCGCGCCTGAGCTGCGGGCGTCCCATCACAGCTTTAGAGGATAGGTTATCTCCAGGGACGAGAACAACGAGCTATTGTCACGACGCGGGGGGTGTCGAAGGGCTTCAAAGCAATTCCGGTGCCCGAGATTAACTCGGGTGGCTTCACTTTGCGCGCAATACACGCCATTCGGTCCTCAGTGCCGCTTGAAAGCGAGGCCTTGGGGAATAAGGGGACATGACCCTTAATCCCCAATTGAGGACCTCGAGCTGGGTTGACCGTAGTGAAGTCATGGAGGGCACGGGAGGGTCGCTTCCCAACTCCACTTTACACTGTCAAAATAGCAGCCGGGGGGGCCACATGCGAAGTATCAAAGCCATGTTCCTGCTAAGCGGTGGGTGGATCTGCATCGGCGTGGCCTTCGGACAGCATTCGACTCCGAACGACGACTTAAACGATCAGACCTTAAGAGTTCAGAAGGTCAAAGCCGATTACCAGCATTCCATTGATTTTCTTTCGAATGGTATTAGGCATAACTGGACAGTAAAAGACTATCGAAGCGCGATGGAAGGCTCGCAGGTTCACATCGGAGCCTGCAACGCATACATCCAGATGATCTTGCGGCCAAAGGAAATGTGGGACGAGCGCATGCCCTTCAACGTTGAAGTGAAAGAGACCTTGACGCGCTGCCGTAACGAAAGAGACATGGTTACGAGCGCTCTGAACACAAGGCCTGAGGCAAAGTAAAACCTGCAAGCTCTCCTCCGCAAGCAGCACCCGGAAAGCGCCCGCGATGGATTCATCGCGGCCTCATTGAAGCTAGGGTAAAGCAAAAGCGACCAGGGCATCTCCGAGAGGTTCTTCGGGGATACGCTGATGTCCACCCGCCGCGATCACAAGATACTGTTTGCCATTGATCTGGTATGTCATCGGGGTAGCGTTTCCAGCGGCAGGTAAAGCGGCATTCCAGAGTTCTTCTCCGGTTTCGAAATTGAATGCCCGGATACGTGAATCGGTTGTGCCCGCGATGAAAATGAGCCCACCTTCAGTGGTAATGGGACCTCCCAGACTAATAGACCCCGGTGGTACGGAGCCATGTACTCCACCAAAGTCCTGCATCGATCCGAGGGGAACTTGCCAGCGTAAAGTACCGCTTGCCATGTCGACAGCCGTCAACGTACCCCAGGGGGGCGTTCCACATGGCAAATCCGATGGAGACTGCAGGAAGCGGCGAAGCATTCCGTAGGGGGTGCCACGCTGCGGTCCATATTCTCCGTCCTCGTTGTCTGAGTTGACCTTGTCATGTGGAATCAACCGCACGCGGGCTATGAAGTTGTTGGTATTTACTACGAGCAGATTGTGTTGTGGGTCGTAAGCATAACCACTCCAGTTCATGCCGCCGAGGTTACCCGGAACAGCCAGCGTGCCCTGCACACTGGGAGGTGTGAAGATGCCCTCATTGCGAAGTTTTCGCATGGCTTCGCGGCAGGCATCTCGATCTGCCGGCGTTGGTCCCCATGCGTCATTCACTGAAATTTGTTGCGGAGCAAGCGGAGGAGGAGCAAGAGGAATGGGCTGAGTCGGCGAGGTTTTCTCACCGGGTACATCGCTGTGAGGTACGGCTCGTTCCTCGACGGGGAAAACCGGTTTCCCGGTGTCACGATCGAGCACATACAAAAACCCGGTCTTGTTCCCTTGAATGACAACCGGAATCTTCTTGCCGTCATGAGGCACCGTGGCCAGCAATGGCGGGGATGCAGTGTCGTAATCCCAGAGATCGTGGTGAACCAGTTGGAAGCCCCATGCGATCGTTCCAGACTTCGCGTGCAGCGCGACAACAGAGTTCGCCCACTTGTCGTCTCCCGGACGTAAACCACCGTAATAGTCCGGGCTGGCGCTTCCTGTTGGCACGAAGATGAGATCTCGTACCGGATCAACGGTCATGATTGACCATGCATTCGCTGCTCCGGTGAGCCACGGCGAGGTCGAATCACTTCTATTTCGTAGAATGGGGTCCCAACTCCAACGCAAGGCTCCCGTTCGCGCATCGAAGGCGCGCACGACTCCGGAGGGCATGTCTGTCCGGTTGTTGTCATCAATCGCCGATCCCACTATGACCATATCGTCCATCGCGACTGGCGGCGAGGTCATGTGATACCAGCCCTGCATAGGTTTGCCCAAGTTCGTATTTTCATAGCCGGGAACGTTACCCAAACGGACTTGTCCCGACGAACCGAAATCAGGACACGGCACACCTGTCACGGCGTCGAGTGCTATCAATCGGGCATCCAGCGTCGCTTCGAAGATGCGACGCCGGCACACTTTATTTGCCGCCCGCGATGGATCGAGCCAGGTAGTCGCGCCCCGATTGATCAGGCCATCCCCATAGCCGAGGCTCCGGTCAATCTTCGGATCGGAGGCCCAGAGCTGTTTTCCCGTTGTGGGATCAAGAGCGATCACGCGATTGAACGGCGTCGTGAGGAAAAGCTTTCCGTCTACGACAATCGGAGTGGTCTCAAAACCGCTTCGCTTTTTCCCGTCTTTTCCATCGGAGATTTCGCCAGTATGGTAGACCCACGCTACCCTCAGCTTGGCCACATTCTCCCGGTTGATTTGAGAAAGAGAAGAGTGGCGCATTCCACCTGGATCGTTGCCATAGTTCGGCCAGTCTGATTCCGATCTTCCCTGGCTGTGTGCATAGAGCCCAGCCCCGATTAAAGGACCGATTAAAGCCCCCATCAAAGTCAGGATGAGTATGGTGTGGTAACCGGAGTGCAGCCGTCTTTGAAGTGACATGCACAAAGTACTAACGCGAGTACCCAGGATGAGCAATGAAACCGGGACGACCGGGCCGGCAGCAGGGACGACATGGATAGTGAAGATTCGCCGTGCCGGCTTTGAAGTTTGCCGTCAGCATTTACTGGCACGATGCGATAACGTGTATTCAGCAATGATTTCGAGAGATCAATCCGTGGTCAATGGAAATCGCTGGGTAAAGTCCAAGGCTTGGTGGCTGCTCACAATCCTCGGATTCACGGCCTTCGGCCTTCTCAATTTTGAGTATCGCTACCTGGATAATCTGGCCCGAGGGGTGCACCACACCTTTGCAATTCGGCTCTTTGAGGAGATGACCGGGGCCTACGTCGGTCTTTTCCTCTTCCCATTTGTACTATGGGCAATACGCCGCTTTCGCATCCGCCGCCATAACTGGTGGTTCACGGTGGAGTTGAACCTTCTCATCATGGTCGCCTTTTCCATTGCGGATACAACCGGCATGAGCGTCGTGCGAAGCTTGCTGGCTCCGCTGTTTGGCCTGGGGCAATACGACTACGGAAACATGCTATATCGCTATCCGATGGAGCTCGCGCAACACGTTCTTCTGTTCTGGTTCGCCGTGGGAGCGGTTTACGTCTTCGACTCCTATCGCGAGGCGCAGGATCGCCAACTGGCGTCGGCTGACCTCGAAGCACGTCTGGCGGAAGCACAACTGAAAAACTTACAACTCCAGTTACAACCGCATTTTCTGTTCAACGCTTTGAATACCATCTCTTCTGTGATGTATGAAGATGTTCGCCGCGCCGACACCATGCTGGCACAGCTAAGCGATTTGCTCCGGCGCACACTTCGAACAGGACATTCGCAGGAGGTTCCCCTGGAGGAGGAACTTGGATTGGTTCGAAGTTACATCGCAATCATGGAAGAACGATTTGGAGATGATTTGCAAGTTGAATTTGCGGTGGATCCGCATGTCATGGCGGCTATGGTTCCGCAATTGATTCTGCAGCCTCTGGTCGAGAATTCCATGCGCCACGCTCGCAAGCCGCAGACGTCAAGGCTCTTCCTCTCTATCTCCGCGATGCGGGAAGACAGAGACCTCGTGCTTCGCATACAGGATGACGGGCCAGGGATAGCCGGCCTTCAGAACGACTTGCCAGTGAGAGGGATCGGACTCTCGAACACAGAACAGAGGTTGCGGAGTCTCTACGGCGCACGCCAACAAATGCTTCTCGAAAATGCAAACGGCCTTCGTGTGACGATCCGCTTGCCCTTGCATACCGAGGCGGTGCCGGCATGAGCTCCATCCCCGCGGTACGCGTGTTCGTGACCGATGACGAGGCTCCCGCCCGTAGAAAGCTATTGCGCTTCCTTACGGAGGAACCGGGCGTTCTCGTCGTCGGCGAGGCAGGTAATGGCCCGGACACAATTGCAGGCGTCCGGGAAACCAACCCTGACCTATTGTTCCTGGACATTCAGATGCCAGGAATGGATGGCTTTGGGGTAGTGGATGCCTTGGAAGCGATTGCCCTTCCGATGATCATCTTCGTAACCGCACACGATGAATACGCCATGCGGGCTCTGCAAATCCATGCCTTCGACTATCTCTTGAAACCGTTTGATCAGGCGCGCTTCTCTAAAGTTGTGGCCGACGCCAGAGGCCGGCGCCAGAAAGAGCAGAAGGCTGAATTACGCATCGGCCTGCGACGCTTACTGGAAGACGTTCGGCCTCAACGCCAGCCGCGGCTGTTGGTGGAAGAGAATGGCCGTGGGACGCTGCTGGCTCTAAACCAGATAGACTGGGCCGAAGCGGATCGCAACTATGTCAAACTGCACATCGGCGGCCATACTTATACGGTGCGAGGAACGATCGAGAGCATTGAAGAGAAAGTGGATGCGGAAAAGTTCCTGCGGCTCAACCGCTCTTCGTTGGTTCGCATTGATTTCATGCTCGAATTGCAGAAATGGACTCATGGCGAGTATCAGGTGATATTGCGATCGGGCCAAAGGCTGGTGTGGACTCGTCGCTACCTTGATAGACGCCCCGAACTTCTTTGCAAGCTATAGGAACAACTACGTCCTGTGGCTCTTGGGGCAAGCACAAAGTCGCATTCCAAATTGTCGCCGTTGGTATAGAAGACCAGGTCGATGCCCTCATACACGTCGGCCACCTTCACGCGCTGATACTGGGGGACATCCGAAATCCAGCTCTTCGAATCGGCCGGGCTCAGATAATTGCTTACACCGCCTGTGGGCTCGATTCCCGAGATGTTTCTCCACGGGCGCGAGCCTGCCAGTTTCATGCGCATCACGTTGTTTTTCATGCGCA
>JBARKD010000954.1:0-10213 GCA_049800615.1 Acidobacteriaceae bacterium
TAGTACTACTAGTTTAACGAGGGGGTGCAAGGTCGGATGTCACATGCGGGGTGTGGAAAGACCGATGTGGCAAGAGTAAGGTGATGTTGGTCCTATGCGTGGGTGTTTTCGGCGGCAAGGCAGGCCATGGCGTGGCCGTGGCCCCCTCACAGTCGGGTTCCTTTTTACTCTCGTGCGGGAGGAGATGCCAAGCACTTTAGTGGTGGCGAGGTGGCACGGAGTGGGGATAGGTTCGTGCCTGTGGCTGGGACAGCAGATTCCTCCTGGCTCCACTTCGCTGCGCTCAGTGTCAGGCATCGGAATGACAAGCAGCGGTGGGCGCTTGGGCGTCGGGACGGCAAGGAATTTTGCACAGAATGGTGGTGACGAGTGACGCTGCGCTTCATCCGCCCAACCCCTTAGAGTTTTGTCATTCCGAACGGGCGGGGTTCAGCCCGGAGGAATCTGCTGTCCTCTGGAGTGGCAATGGCGCGGGAGCGGAGCTACTACGTTTACATCATGGCGAGTAAGAGCCGCGCGGTGTACGTCGGCGTTACGGGATTTCTCATGGCGCGGGTCCTTCGGCATCGGGCTGGTGCGGGTGGAGAGTTCACGCGCAGGTATCAGGCGCATCGACTGGTCTACTTTGGGTCGTTTCGGGGTGTGGGCGATGCGATCTCGCGCGAGACGGAGATCAAGAAGTGGCGGCGGGGTGGGGTGCGCGGGCCGTGATGACGGTCACGAGGAAAGCAGGTTCCTCACCGCGCTTGACGCCCGGTTCGGAATGACAAGGGTCTTAGTGACTTCCGGTTTCAGCCGGTGTGGGAACGACGCCCGGCGTCAAACTTGCTTTCACCGTCACCCCCGGCAACTGATCCCCACGAAAATATTTGTCCTTCGCGGCCCGCATCTCAGGCATGGCTTCGTAAGGCCTGCTGTAATCATTTGCTGCATTCCAGAACAAGAATCCGATGCCGCCTTTTTCTTTAGCAGTAGCGACCTGGACTTTGATGTACTCGGGCGAATAGGTCTTGGTGCGCCAGCGGAAGGCTTGCAGCCAGGGACGGATCGTTACTCCGCTGCCCTTTGTGATCAGCTCGAAGCGCTGCATGGATTCGCCGATGAAGTGCTCCGGAGCGTCCCCGGGATGGGCAATGTTGTCCATGCCGAAAAAGTGCGAGGGATAGATCATGGGCGAGAGCACGTCGCAGTATTTCGCCATGCCGACGATGTCCTGTCCAGTGTGCGAGAGATCGACGGGGCGCTGCCACGCCATCACGCCGAAGACGTCGAGTGAGAGCAGGACGCCGGTGGGATGGAGTTCGGCGTAGGCTTTTTTCAGGAAGGCTGTGATTACGTCAGAACGCTGCATGCCATGGGGGGCGGCGGGTTTACAGGCGGAGGGAGCCTTGGCGGTTCCACCCTGCGTGGCGTCGGGTTTCGTGCCGGTTCCGCCTCGCTTCGCTTCGGCGGGACCCCTCGGCTTCGCTCGGGGCAGGCTCTCGAGGTGGCCGTCTCTACACGGCTTGTCTTCGTTTTTAGCTTCTTCACTCGCGCTTTCCGGATACTCGGTTTGATAAACGAAGCTGGCGTCTTTCTGGTCGCCTTCGGCGGGAAAACGGACGTAGTCAAATTGAATTTCATCCGCGCCGGATTGCGCCACGAACTTGGCCAGGGCGATGTCGAAATCCTGCACTTTGGCTTGCGAAGGATCGGTCCACACCAGCTTGCCGTTCTCACGCCACGGCTGATGATTTTTCTTTGACTGGACCGCGAGTTCAGGATGCTCGACCACCATGCGCTCATCACGGAAGATGGCGATGCGCGCGATGGCGTGCATGTTCTCGGAGTGCAGGAAGCGCACGAATTTTGGCAGGTCGTGAATATAGACCTGATGTTTGCCAAGCAACGGGTGCTCGAAAGGAATGTTGACGCTGCCATCGGAATCTTTGATATCGAAGACGACGGCGTTGCCTCCGACCTCGCGCCAGTGGCGGATGATGCGTAGTCCGTGGTCGCTGGCTGCCATGATGCCGGTAAGGTAGATGGCGCGCACTTCAAAATCCTTGGCGACCGGCACGGTATGTTCGACGATCGGTGCGGGAAGAATGCCAGGAATGGTGATCTGCTCGCCGGCTTTCAAGATGTTGCCGGAGCGCTCGCCATTCGCTTTTCCATTTACCGCTCGGATGGCGTCGGAGAGCTCGGACGAAGTGAGGAACACGGTCCTCTTTAAATATTGGCGGGCGACAGCAGGAATACTCTCTCCGCGCTTCGCGGTATAGAGTTCAGTGGTCGCGCCTGGAAGCTGTAACGAGAGCTCTGACGAAGGAATGTCCGCCGGCTTAACGCTTACGGGCAAGGTCGCTCTGGCTGGCTTTAATTGCAGCCCTTGTGAGGATGAAGCAGCCACCGCCGGCAGCGGTTGGGCACTCTGCGGTTGTGCAGCGAGAGCCAGAGAAAATTGCGGAATGAGCCGAATTGCGGCTGCGCCGCACAGAAGACACGAGACTGCAGCGATGGTGAGAACAGACGAGCGGCGCAAGAGCCCTCCAGGGACGACTTGTCGCGATGCTAGCCTGCAGAAATTGGACGGCCAAGTTACGCACGGTCATATCTCGGTTTGTTCGGTCGGCTGCTGGGAGCAGTATTCGGTTTCTCGTTTCGAGCGCTTAAACAAAGGGGACAGTACCCAGGGGCGCAAACTTTACGAGATAGACCGGCTTACATTCGGGGCTCTGTCTGCCGAGCGTTGCGGTTTCCACCTTGCGCAAAGTATTTCTCTTCCTCATTCTTAAATTTCCACTTGGGCATGTTCTAATATTGTCGCCGGTCAGCTAACTCCAGCCAGATAGAGGGGTTTTGCGCACCGCATTGCTGTAAGGCCCGTGGCCAGAGGCTTGCTTATTCCAAGGGAGTCCCTGACGCCGCTAGCGCGGCAAGCAGATGGGTTGCAGGTTGACAGATTTTGTCACTTCTGGAATCGGTAAGCCGCGGGGGAGCATCGAGGGTCTGGAAAAGCAGGATAGGCCGACAACAGTCGTTGGACAGGAAAGAAAAAATCTCTATGAGAACGAATCTCGCTACCGTGCTCGATCCGAACCGCCGCAGCAACGATGCTGGAGAGTTTGAAGGCGCGCTGCGCCGCCGTATCGTGGGGCAGGACCAGGCCATCGAAAAGGTCGCCGAGATTTATCAGATGTTTCTGGCGGGGCTGAACGCGCCGGGACGTCCGGTGGGCAACCTGCTCTTCCTGGGGCCGACCGGGTCGGGCAAAACGCGCGTGGTCGAAGCTATGGCTGAGGCGCTGTTTGGCGACGCGCACGCCTGCATCAAAATTGACTGTGCTGAATTCCAGCACTCGCACGAGATCGCGAAGCTGATCGGCTCGCCTCCGGGCTATCTCGGACATCGCGAGACGCATCCTTTGCTCACGCAGGAAGCGCTGAACCAATGGTTCACCGAAAAGCTGAAGCTGTCGATCCTGCTCTTTGACGAAATCGAGAAGGCCAGCGACTCGCTGTGGCAACTGTTGCTTGGAATTCTGGACAAGGCTACGTTGACCCTGGGCGACAATCGCCGCGTCGATCTATCTCAGTGCATCATCATCCTGACCTCGAACCTGGGCGCCAGCGAGATGACGAACCTGGTCGATGGCGGCTTCGGCTTCGCCCCTAAGGCGGTGGAAGTCGACAATAATTTTGACGACAAGATCCAGCGCACCGCGGTCGAGGCTGCGCGGCGCAAGTTTACGCCGGAGTTCATGAACCGCATCGATAAGACGGTGGTATTCAAGACTCTGCGCGACGAGCATCTGGCGCAGATTCTCGAGATCGAACTCGGGATGGTGCAGCAGCGTGTACTCACAGCCGCCGGGGCCAACCAGTTTGTTTTTAACTGCACCAGCGGGGTGAAACAGTTTCTGCTGAAGGAAGGCACAGACCCGCGTTACGGCGCTCGCCATCTGAAGCGCGCCATCGAACGGCATCTGGTTTTTCCGCTGGCTAATCTGGTAGCGACCAGCCAGGTAAAGCTGGGAGATTTTGTCCGCGTGGATATGGCGTCCGAGACTCAAATGATCTTCGTCAAGGAAGCCGAAAATACCATGGCGCCGGTGCTATTGGAGCGTTATGGCGCCGTGGCCGCCAATGCGCCCGCCGCCCGTGCCGCACGCATTGCTGTCAACAATCGCCGCGACTTCGGGGCCAGCCCCATCGCGGAGAGCAAATAAGTTTTTGTAGTTCAAACACTCGCTAGACCGCATCTCGCGAGCCTCTCGGCGCCGGAAATATTCCGGCGCCTTTTTTATGTTTCGTCCATCGCAGGCGAGGAACGGGCGACAGTAAAAAGCCAAGAGGCGCAATGCGCAGCACCAAAATGGGAAACCTCAGCGGAATCTTGGACCTTTTGTAAGCCGCGACAATCCTTGGCTCCCTATAATCGCTAAGAGTCCCTTCCGTTTGCTGCTTTTCTGCGATTTTTTTCGCGAGAGCACGAGGGGACCTCGCTAGAGGAAGCGTGGTAAGGAGGTTTACCAATGGCATTAGTCCAATACCTCAGACGTTCGACGATGACGACGCTGCGTTCCACGATCCCATCGGTTGTACTGAATGCTGTACGCCGTCCGTTAGGACGCTCTATTTTCGATTTCTCCGCGTATAGCAAGCGTTTGCGAGGGAAAACGGCGCTTGAGATTGGCGGGCCCACGCCGTATTTCGACGATCATGGGATTCTTCCGGTTTACGCCTTGTTGGCCACGGTCGATAATTGCCAGTTTGCTCCGCAAACGATATGGACCGGTGACGTGGCCAAAAACTTTCAATATCACCGTGGTCGGCCTGCGGGAAATCAGTTCATATGCGACGCCACGCAGCTGAATATTCCAAAGCAGTACGAATGCCTGCTCTCCTCTCATTGCCTGGAACACATCGCCAATCCGATTCGCGCGCTGCTTGAGTGGAAACGAATTCTGGCGGATGACGGATTCTTGCTTATGCTTTTACCGCACAAGGAAGCCACATTCGACTGGAGACGGCCGGTAACGCCTCTGCAGCACTTAATCGAAGATTTCGAAAATTGTACGACCGAAAACGATACTACCCACTTTGACGAGATCCTCAAGCTTCACGACCTATCGAAGACTCCCGAATATACGGCGCGCACGTTTCGCGAGAGATGCCTGGCTAACGGCAGGCATCGCGCCATGCATCAGCATGTCTTTATCACCGAGTCCGCGCTTGCGTTAGTGGATCATGTTGGCTTCGCGATTCTCGAAGTGGATGCGGTTCGCCCGGCACATATCGTGATTCTGGCGCAAAAAGCAGCTGGGGAGAATCGTGGCATGTTTGCGCCAGACGCTTCCTGGCGGAAGCGGAGCGTGTTTACCAGCGACAAATTCACGCACAACTGAGAATGCCGGAAACCTTGATCTGATGAAGTTTTGGAAAAGCGCGGCGGGGACATCTAATCCCCGCCGCATTTTTTGTTATTGCACCACCTGCTTCAACACTGGAGACGTGCTGGTAGTGAAGTGAGTGTCGCCCGGGTACACGGCGGTAATTGAGTGCGTGCCGACTGCCAGGGCGGATGTAGTGAAGCTGGCCTTATTGCTTGCGTTGACGGTTCCCGTGCCCATTGTCGCGGTCCCGTTCTTGAAGGTCACTGTACCGGTTGCTGTTCCGCCGAAAGCGGGCTTAATGGTAACAGTGAAGGTGACCGAAGTCCCGTGAGTAGAGGGGTTCTTCGAGGACACCACCGCTGCTGTGGTCGAGGCTTTGGTAACGACTTGGGTCAACGCAGGTGACGTGCTGGTTATGAAGCTCACGTTTCCGGCATAGACCGCGGTGATCGAGTGGCTGGCAACCGTCAGAGCATTCGTCGAAAGCGTCGCTACGCCGGTTGCGTTCAGGTTCACCGTTCCGAGCGCGACTCCACCGTTCTTGAACGTGACCGTTCCCGCCGGAATGCCGCCGCCCGAAGTCACCTTGGCGGTAAAGGTTACCGTCTGGTGGTAGGACGATGGGTGGGCCGAGGACGTGACCGTAGTGGTGGTCGCGGCCTTATTCACGGTTTGCGTGATCGCCGGCGAGGTGCTGCCGGTGAAGTTGGTAGTACCACCGTAGACGGCCGTTATCGAATGCGTACCGCCGGTCAGCGAGGACGTCGTGAGAGAAACATGTCCCCCGGACAGCAACCCGCTGCCTATGGATGTGGCTCCAGACTTGAACGTCACGGTCCCGCCCGGCGTGCTCACGCCAGAGGTTACCGTAGCGGTAAAGGTCACGGCCTGTCCGTGGGTCGACGGATTCTTCGATGAAACTACCTTTGTGGAACTGGGAGCTGTATGGACCGTCTGAGTGATGGAACCGGAGGACGTCAGATATAAGCTGCCTCCATTGTATGTAGCTTTGATGGCGTGGGTACCGCCGGCCAGAGCCGATGTGCTGACCGAAGCCGCGCCCGCGCTGAGAGTCGCCGTACCGATCGCGGTGGCACCGTTGTAGAAGGTGACCGTGCCACCCGGCGTTCCTGTGGTTGTCGAGAACACGTGTGCCGTAAACTTCACCGTCTGCCCGAAGGTGGAGGGGTTCAGGCTGGAGCCGATGGAAGTAGTGGTTGCCGCCTTTACGCCCGTTCCAGTCAGCGTGCTGTAGTGATAGGTTGACCCAGTGTTGTCGTAGACGAGAATGTAGCCTGTTCCGGCACCCAACGAATTGGGAGTGAACGATACGCCCTCCGAACAAGCTTGCCCCGACTGCAGAGTCCGGAAGCTGCAACCATCATAGGTAATGTGGAAGTCGGAATCTCCTGTAATTTGGGTTGAGTATGTGTACAGCGTGGCGTTGCCCTGGTTCGTAAAAGTCACATACTGCGTCGCCGCGCTGGAGAATATCGCCTGGTTGCCGAACGCAATCGAGGTGGGAGATGGAGAGTTGATCGGGTTATAAGAGTTGTACGACGAGTTGATTTCTTTCGCCCAGGAATTGCTGGAAGCGACGTACTCGCCTTCGACCCAAATGCCCAGAAAGTCCGTGTCATTACTGGCACCCTGATAGTCGCCCCAGCGGTTGCGGTTCGAACCATCGAGAATAAGGTAGTTGGCCTGGCCTGTTGCCATGGTTACCTCGCTATCGAGGCAGCTCGTGCAAACGGTAGACCTGGGGATGCCGGCATAGTAGGCTCCGGGGTAGGTGCTGGATCCGTCGGAACGGGTATACACCATGGTTTTGTCGTCGTTGGCGTTGGCGTCAACGAAGGGGTAATAAATATCCTCGTTGGATACGCCGAAGACCCAGTCGTTGATGTTTGACATGGTCGGGTAACTGCTTACGTCGATTTCGGTGAATGCTGCGGCAGCGCGACTGTTGTCAGAGATGGTTTGGCCGAGGGACAAGTGTCCGAATTGATAGACGGCGTAGAGGACGCGGGTTCCTCCGGTGTCGAGGCCCTGAACTCCATTCGGCTGCTGTGCCGCGGGAGCGCTGTCATAACTGCCCACGCCCTGTTCGTTTGAGTTCAAACCTGGGCCGCTGCTGCCATCGCAGCAGGCGGTGGGGTTGGTGAGCTGCCAAACGTTTATGGTATCGCCGGAACCGCCTGAGCCTTCAGCATCAACCCAGAAGTTTCCGAAGCCAAAGCCGACCCACCGTTCCAACGCGGGGCGAACGGTCATTGCCGTGGAAAGGTTGAGAAAGCCTTCCTTCAGGTTGTAAAAATCCCACCAACTGCAACACGCGTCGTTGATGAACTGGTCCTTGGTGACGATGCGGACTTTGGCATATTGAAAGCTGGCGTTGGTAGTTGGGAAACTAAACTGGTTGCAGCTGATGTAGATTGCATCGGCATCCATGCCCATATGCGGATAGTCGCACCAGTTGTTGGTTGAAGAGCTGCCATCGTAGGTGGCATCCATGTAGTAAATGTACCAGCCCTGGGTAACATCGCTAGATGCGGAGACACCCACGAGATGATGGGAGCGGTTGGGAGAGTTGTTATCGGACGTGGCCAGCACCCAAAAACGCCCAGACTCCTGATCGTAGTAGACCGATGGGTCATAAAGAAAATCAGAACCAGGCGTACCGAGGCCGCTGAAGAAGTTGTTCAAGGTCTGCGAACTGAGCAGGTTGCCATTCTTGTCATAGACGTTGATGCTGGAATTTACCACTTCAACGAGTTGAATGGGGCCGGCGGCGATGCCGCCGTCGGGAGGCCACCAGCCTGTATAGCCAAAGCCGCCGAAGTCTTTGCCGTTAACCGGCCCGGAGGATGGCTTGCCGGCTTTAGGGAGCGGGAAGGCGCTTTTCTCTTTAGCCGACCGGAATAATTCGCTGCTGAGGAACGGGTTGCGAGTTGGATCGAGCAGGTTAGGAGCCCAGTTCAAAAGTGAGAGATCGTTCGGTTGCAGGACATTTACGTGCGTCTTGGTCGATGAAATCGACAGACCCAGAGCAGCCCGCGTGGCAGCTTCACGTTCCTGAGGTGTTTCAACTTCGTTCGGGAAGCGTCGTGCTTTGGCGTCGGGAACTACTTTGTAAACTTTGCCATCGGGTCCAAACGGGCCGGGAGTAAACGGTACGATAGCAGCAGGGCGCACTTTGGAGCCGCGGCCTCCCTGGTATTTGGGATGTGTGGCGGCGTCCTGGCCCGAAGCTGGAGCCAGCGCAATCAATGCAAAGAAGATCAGAGTGAACCAGGAACTGGACCTGGCAGAGAGGAGTCCTGCTGGAAGCAGGAGAGTACGATTTTGGAGCATGTGATATCCCTCATTCCGCGCAGCATGAGCGTGCGCACCGACGCCTTTGATTAGACAGCCGTGCTAATCGACGATCATATTTTCCGGGTCCGAACTGATTGGAAAACGTGAGGACCCCAAGCGTTGCGGCGCATGGTATGTCAGTTTTGCCCCAATGTCAACTACTAACGATAGGCGACGTCACAATTCATCGTTATCCGAATAGCCGAGAGTAAAAGGGCGCGGATTTCTCACCCAAATGGGCGAGTGTAACGAGGAAAATGACGATGGCGCGGCTAGAGCGGTTTGCGGAAGTGGGTGACTGGAGCGACTCGGAGCGGCCCTACCTCGACGCTGCATTTCGCTTCTCTGCGAGCGCAGCCGGGAGTGGGCGTGCGGCTTCTTTTCCGTCCTCTTGAATCCGAAGACTATCAGCGGCATAGGCGGAGGCCGTTGCAAGCCCCTCCGACTGCGCTCCGGAAACTCGAATTTCTTGTCCGCTTATCGAGGAACTACCGGCCAAGGGCAGAGAGGCAGCAGTTGAATCCGCGGCGGCACCGATGGGAAGGGACGCGGGACTGGTATTCGAAGGGGCCGTGCTCTGCTCTCCAATTGATACAGCGTTCGCAGAGGGCACCTTGTGCGTGGGGTGTGTGGAATGATGCCCAGTCAAGCGAAGACCAACCAAGACACTCATCAAGACAGCGCAGGCCAAAACAACCACTCCGAGAACGATAGTTGCGATGTCGAATTGGCGGCCCTTATTCGAGCCGGCGATATTCGAGCCGGCCGTCTCCGGATAAATCGGCACCAGCTTACCTCTACCTGTTTCGCCCCGCGCGGCAGTGTCGTTTTCCTTGGGCCGTATCACAGCGGGCGATGCGCTCGAAGAATAGGTGAACCGAGGCGCGCGCGCCTGCTGCCGATTCTTGAGCGCCTGGCGGATGTAAAACTCCGCGTTGTAGACGGTTTTTGTGGTTGGGTTCGGAGAGGCTACGTTGGGATCAGCCTTCGGAGCCTCGTTGGCCGCAGCGATTTCAGACTTAGCCTCTTTGAGGGGTTCATCTTGTTTTGGCGGTAGCGGCGGAGCGATGAGTAAGAACTGAGCAGGGACTTGGGCTGTCGCCAGCGTTGGAACGGCTGCCGGTTCTGTCTTGACTGGCTGGTGATCTTCGTGGCCGCCAGGGGCGTCGGGCACGTTAGCCACCTCAGCCGAGACCGCGCATACCGGCGAGTCAATCTCTTTTTTCAGAGGTTCCTGTGGCCCCTGCTCTTGCTCCAGGGACGCACTGCTGCATATGTGCACGGCAGGGGCGTGTTCTGTCGGCAGCGTTAGAACTGCGGCCGGCTCTACCTCAGCTGGATGATGGTCTTCCTCTTTCTCACTACCTGGATCGGTCGAGTCAGCCAACTCCGCCCCGATCATGATTGGCGAGCTAACCTCTGGCAGGGGCTCCTCTAGCTCAACCTGCAGGAATACAGGACTCGGTAGCGGCTCAGACG
>JBARKD010000955.1:0-2608 GCA_049800615.1 Acidobacteriaceae bacterium
CGCCAAGGAACTCCGCACCCGGAAGAAAGACCCCAAGACCCCGCAGCAAATCGCCCGCATTCTAAAATGCAGTCCCGCCACCGTCCACCGGGCGTTTAGAATATACTAGTTCTTTGACCGCCTGAAAAAGTTAAATAAACAATTGACCATGAGAATGTTCTGGCCTATCCTGGGGCATGAGAACTTATCAGCGTCTGGAGGTGCGTCTCAAGAAGGTGGACCATAAGCAACTGAAAGGCATGCTCAGTAGCGGAGTGCAGCCGGTGCGCACCGTACTTCGCGCTCTGGCGCTGCAGCAACTGGATCAGGGCAGGTCGGCTGCTGAAGTTGCCACTCTCGTTCCCCTGACTTCCAAGGCCGTGCGCGAGATTGGACGCCGGTACGAAATATCGGGCCTCGACGAGGCTCTTTACGACAAGCAGCGCCCCGGCGCGGCCACACTGCTGGAGCCTGCGGAAAGAAAGCGAATTATCGCGATGGTCTGCAGCGATCCGCCGGCGGGCCGGGCTCGCTGGACGGTGCGACTGGTGGCCGAGGAGGCGGTGAAACGACGCCTGGTCCCGAACGTGGGGAGGGAAACCATCCGGCTGCTATTGCTCCACGACGATCTCAAGCCGTGGCGGGAAAAAAATGTGGAACGTGCCGGAACTGACCGAGCAGTACGTCGAGCGGATGGAGGACGTGCTGGAGACCTACGAACGCCCGCTCGATCTGGCCGAACCGGTCGTTTGCCTGGATGAAAAACCGATCACGCTGCACGCCGAAGTCCGGCCTGTCGCCTGGGCGGAGCCAAGCCGGGAAACACGCCGCGACAGCGAGTACAAACGCTGTGGCACGGCCAACGTTTTCTGTGCCGTAGAGCCGCTGGCCGGACGCCATTTCACCTTTGCGACGCCGAATCGCTCGGGTCTGGAGTTCGCCATGGTAATCGCGAAGTTGGCGCTGGCCTATCCCCAGGCCAGCACCATCCACCTGTTAATGGATAACCTCAACATCCACCGCAGAAAATCGTTGACCGACACCTTCGGCAAAGAGATCGGAACCGAGATCTGGGAGCGGTTCAAAGTCCACTACACCCCGAAACACGGAAGCTGGCTGAATCAGGCCGAAATCGAGATCGGGCTCTTTTCACGCCAGTGTCTGGGAAAGCGACGCATTCCCGACCTTAAGACACTGACCCGCGAAACGCGCGCCTGGAACCGTCGCATAAACGCCGCGCACACCTGCATCCATTGGAGGTTCGGGCGCAAAGATGCCCGCCGGAAGTTCCACTACAACAAGAACACTTTTAAGCGGTCATAGAACTAGTCTCCTGTCCCATTGGTTCGTGAATTAAGTCCGGGGTAAGCCTTGAGTGTACGACGAGCATATCGAGCAATACTGTCCAGTATCTGATCCGCCGTTCTGGTCCATACGAAGGGCTTGGGATCTTCGTTGTGTACGTCGATAAACTCGCGAATGGCTGATTTCAGTTCCTTGACGCTGCGAAAGGCACCGCGCCGAATGCGCTTGTTAGTGAGTTCGGCGAACCATCGCTCGACCAGATTCAACCACGAGCCGCAGGTCGGCGTGAAGTGAACAGGGAAGCGCGGGCGCTTGGCCAGCCAGTTCCTGATGATCGCCGTTTTGTGAGTGCCGTAGTTATCAAGGATGAGATGAACGTCCAGTTCGGCGGGGACCTGAGCATCAATGACATCCAGAAACCTGCGGAACTCCACCGAACGATGCCTCTGGTGGAACTGGCTGATAACACGGCTGGTCTTCAGATCCAAAGCAGCAAACAAGGACGTGGTCCCGTTGCGTTTGTAGTCGTGGGTGCCGCGTTCCAACTGACCGGGCTGCATGGGCAGCAGCGGCTGCGTCCGATCCAGCGCCTGAATCTGGCTCTTTTCGTCGATGCAGAGTACCAGGGCGTGATCGGGCGGGTTGATATACAAGCCGGCGATGTCGCGTACCTTCTCGATCAGCAGCGGATCCGGCGAGAGCTTGAATGTATCCGTACGGTGCGGTTGCAATCCGAAGGCGCGCCCAATGCGGCTGATGGTCATTCGGCTGAATCCGGTGACTTCCGCCAGCCCTCGCGTGCTCCAGTGCGTTTGCCCTCGCGGCGTGCTTTCTAACGTCTGTATGATGACTTTCTCTATCTGGTCATCACCGATCTTGCGCGGCGCGCCCGGCCTCGGCTCGTCATACAGTCCTTCGAGACGCGCCTTCAAGAAGCCGTTCCGCCATTTGCCCACCATGCCCAGCGAGCAGCGAAGCTTCTTTGCCACCGCCTGGTTGTCCAGGCCTTCGCCACAAGCCAGAACCACTCGCGCCCGCCGTGCCAGCAGCGCTTGACTCCGCGCACGGTGGGCTAACGATTGAAGTCGCTCACGCTCTTCTTCAGTCAGGATCAACGGCTGCTTTGGTCGTCCAGTGCGCATCCAAGACTCCTAACATCTTAGATGCATCACCCCTATACTTCGTTCACTTATTTCTGTGACAGGAGACTAGCAGCCAGGCGAGCGGCATCGGACGAGGGGTTTGTCCGCTCGCTGCTGTAAACCGCTGACGAAAAAAACCGGGCGCGTCAGGTAAAGGCGCGCCCGGGTACCGGATTTTCGCG
>JBARKD010000956.1:0-4704 GCA_049800615.1 Acidobacteriaceae bacterium
GTTCAAAGTGTTGATGGCTCCAGGAGCAAATGCGGCTTTATCGAAAGCCCAAAAAGCCTTCATTGCTTCTGGACTGTTCTCGTCCAACAGCTGCAGCTTCGTCAGATTCGACATGTCATACATCGGTGTATCCTTTGTGTTCTGGAAGAGTGAGTCGTGAAATTGCAATGAATGTGGACCGCTCTACTTCTCTTGGAGCTTCTCGGCGAGGATATCCGCAGTCTGGATCTGAGGATGCGTGACAAAGAGCTCCTCGGCTCTCGCGAAGAGCGCCTTGGCAACTTCACCGTTTATGTGAGCTTTCCGCCCTTCCTCATCCTTGAAGGTGTCAAAGATGCCAAACGTTGCCGGCCCAATCTTGAAGGCGAACCATGCCGTCGTACCTGTTTCGGCGTCAACAAGGGGCCGTGCGGACTGAAGAAATTGTTCTACTTCCGCCTCTTTGCCGGGCCGCGACTGCAGCGTCGCCAGTATTCCAAGCCTGTTCATCTGAACTCTCCTCGCATCTAGCAAATGGTGATTATTTGTTTAGTGCCGGGCGCACGTCCGGACACACAACTGCATACTCGCGACCGAACGAACACAGAGAGCTGGTGCTCCGTGAACCTCGTCATCCGCATCGTTAGAAGCGCAACTCCGAGCAAGGTTACAGTCATGACGACGAATTCCAGGTCTTTGGCCGGCGAGTATCAGAGATTGGCGGTCCGCGGGGTGTAACCTTTTCGCCGGCTCAACATAGGGAAGCTTCAGATCTGTCCTTACGGGCAGATCGACACCCGTGATGTAGCTGCTATCGTCGGCGGCGAGGAAGAATGCTGCCACGCTACTTCCTGAGGCGCTTCAGCGACCGAAACTGTAACGTAAAGTGAGTCGCGCTTGAACCGGTTCCACGGGGTGCAGAACCCTTGTGAACGCCGCGTTGGCATTCACAACACTCGCGACCTGCTCCTGCCCTTCTAGTGTTGTTGGCGGTGTTGCCGGCAGCCCCAGCCCGACTGCCGGCGTTATCTGCGACACGTAAGCGTAGTCAATGTCGTGATCTCGGCGGTTGAGCACATTCAAGACTTCGCCCGCAAGGCTCCAGTTCTTGTTGAATCTATAGTTGGCCCCCAGGTTGACCAGCGCCGTTGAGGGTGAGGTATAAATTGCGTCAGACGTCAAAGCGCGCGGGCCAAAGTAGCGCAGGCGCAAACTCGCCGAAAAGCCTTTGTACTCCTCCAGTGTGGTGCCCGCTGCAACCACCAACCGAACTGCTTCGGGCACCTCCTTGCCGTGGGGACTTTGCAGGTAAGTGCCACCCCCGTTCGGAATAAGTCCAAAGCAATTCGAGTTTCTTCCGCAAAGCCGGGGACCCGTTGGGGTCGAGGTGTAAAACGTCGAATCGTCCGGGTCGTTTTGGGTAAAAATGGCGCGTGAGTCGGCAAAGTCTAAGTCAAAGGCCAAATGTTCCAGTGGCGTATAGTAGTTCCCAACTTCTATGCCGTAGCGGTTGCTCGGCTCAAATGAAGCACTCGTGCCTCCGGTGTCACCATCCTGCAGGAGTTCGGAACTACTGTGGAGATACCAAATCTCAACGGTGCTTTGCAGATTGCGGACGGCCGAGGTGCGCACGCCGACTTCCGCGCCTTTGGTTTGGGCCAGGAAGGGAATTTTAATGGGGTTCGGCGTATTGTAATAAGGATAGTCCGCCGAAACCGGTTCATACCGTTGCGTCGAGCCACGCACGTCGTTGGTGTGAAAACTGAATCCGCCCTGTAGATAGAACTCAGTATCGGCCCACGGACCGAAAATCAAACTTGCTTTTGGGCTGGGCAGGAACTTGCTGACCGACTGGGCGGTATTGGGATTGAGGTTCGCAGGGTAAGGATCATCAGGGTAGTTGGGGTTGGTGGGGTTCGTAAAGCTGGTGATGATACCTCTGCCGTAGTCGCCGCGCAGGCCCACGATTGAGCGGAATTTGCTCGCCCACTGGATCTTACTTGACACCCAGGGACTTCCTATTGTTTCCGTAAGTTTGTTCAAATCCGTGTCCGCGGGCAAAACCGCGACCTGATCGAGGTTGGAGGGTACATCCAGATAGTTAGCTGTATAGAAAGTTTTGCTCGTACCCACGCGATCTGCTGTCCGGAAAAGGCCGTTGTGAATCCAGTCGTTGCGGAGCTGCATGCCGAACGTGGTTTCCGCCTTGCGTCCGAGGAATTGGCCGATGATCGTATGGTGTATGTCGAACCCAGCCACCCAGCGCCTGTCCTGCTGTTCGAACTGGTCGCCCTTATAGGGATCGACCAGGTAGTAGGTGAAATCGGAGAACAAGTTGAGATCGTAATAGAACCCGTAGGCCATGATTGTCGTCTGAGAATATGCGTTCTGGCGATGCCATTCGCCCTGTACGGTATAACGATGTGAGTGGCCACCGTCTTCCGGGTTTAGTGCCCCGAAGAAACCGACGACGGGTATCGCCGTATAGGGGATCTGGTCGGTCGAGTTCCACCTGGTTCCAGCATAAGCGCGGGCCGTGAGGCTGAAACCATTGGCGGCTTCGCCCTGGCTGTAGGTTACAAGGCCGTTGAATTTGTAGTAATTGTCCGGATGCACCCATGGGCCGCCATCGTGATACGCCTCTCCGCCGTATAGCAGGTTGCCCGGGCCCAGCTTGCGTGAGACGCCGAAAACAAACCGCGCAAACTGGTACGCACCGCCGTCGACCTGGATGAAGTTCTGGGGCAGCGTCTTGTAATACACCACGTGGGCGTTTCCCGCCGAGCCATAGTCGCCGACGTCGGCATAATAAGGACCTTTCTCGGCATCCAACCGCTCCACAAACTCCGGGATGACGGTGTTCAGGTCCGAGTACCCTTCGCCGTGCGCGTGCGATGGCAGATTAAGCGGCACGCCGTCGAGGAAGATGGCGAAGTCCGTGCCGTGGTCGAGATTGAAGCCGCGAAGAAAATATTGGTTGGCCTTGCCGCCGCCGGCGTGTTGCGTGATGATGAGACCGGGAACCGTCTCCAGAATTTCTCCCGCACGGAGAATCGGACGATTTTTCAGTTCCTCTGCGCCCACCGTTACCTGGCCGGCGGAATTGGCAATTCCGATGAGGTCATCCGCCCGGCCCTGCACGTTTATGGTCGAGCTCACGGCGCCCACAGACAGAGAGATGCGCAGCGGGGCGATCGCCTCGGTTGTCCCTAGGTTGACGGACATTTCTTTGCTTTCAAAACCGGTATTAGACACAACGAGTCGATAATTACCTGCCGAGACTCCGGAAATAATGAAGGAGCCGTTCTTGTCCGACTGTGTCGTTTGTTGTACTGTACCGTCTTCGCTCCGAACCTCCAGGCTCGCCCCGGCGATCACCGCGCCAGACGTGTCAACGACAGTTCCGGATAGCTGAGGTGGATAAGCCTTATCATTCATGGCGGCAGGCGTCTTCTCCTGCGCGGCAACCAGGAGTGGATTAGCCTCAATCGTTTTTGCACTCGGGGTGGCCGTCACTTGAGCTGGAGCGGACACCGCTGCGAACAATGTTGCGGTCAGGAATAGGCGTGTGAGACTCCTCATATTCGTGCTATTGGGATTCAGGATTAGTCTCCGGGAACCTTCGTCGAAAAAGGGTAGTATGTATATGGAAATCGTGTTACGAACGGACCAGCGAGAAGTTGTGCGTCCTCTTTCGCTCCGTGCTGTAGGAAATCGGTGCGCGATTGATCGGCCTCAACCAATCGCGAAATTGGCCACCGAATAGGAGTACCAGCATCCGAAACAAAGACCCACAAATCCCGCTACGGCTTGCAGTCTAACCGCAAACTTATTCAAACGTCCTACGCTGAGCGCAAACGGCAGCCCAATTAGAGTCGAGACCGCCATCATGCCGAATACAGAGCCGAATCCAAAGATCAGAAGGTAGCAAATTCCCAGTAGCATGGAGTGAACCTGCGTCAGGACGAGTAAGGTAAGCGCAGCCGATCCAGCTAGCCCGTGCATCGCGCCAACCAGCAGGGGTTTCAACCCAATTCGGCTCATGCTATGCGAGTGGATCTCTTCTCCGTGTGAGTGTGTATGAACATGGACATCTTGACGGCCCTGAAGAGCGCGGATGAGGGCTAACGCGCTTAGCCATATAATCATGATTCCCACCCCGAATTCGAGATAGTGCGAAATGTTTTCGGGGATCCCGACGCCCAGCGACAAAACAACAATGCCCACGACGACCAGCGTCACGGTGTGACCAAGTCCCCAGAGGCCGCCAACCACGGCAACCTTTACCAGATTTCGATGCTCGCTGACTATGGTTGACACCGCCATAACATGATCGGCTTCGGTGGCGTGTTTGAACCCTAGTATCAAACCGAAAGCTAAGACCGCCCAGGAGCCCATGGAGAAAAGCGATGTTTGGCCGGAAGCAATGGAATGCCATCGAAGAAATGCAGTCTCTGCTATAGCAATAGGATTCACGCCCATCTGCCGAACGGCCTGATAACAGATGGCGGCGCCCAAACAAGCGACCACGAAAGCACTAAAGACGGGCAAAACTTTGATTAGCCACTGCGTCTGGCCGACAGATCCAAACTGGCTAAACCAGCGCCCCGCATAGACGAACGCCAGACCAATACCGGTCAACGTCGCGGCTAAGCCGATGCTGTAGGCCACGACCAACAGGAGCCCGTAGCCGACCCGGTGCAAGGCCACAGCCGAAAGCAGAAC
>JBARKD010000957.1:0-14334 GCA_049800615.1 Acidobacteriaceae bacterium
CCGCGACGCAACGGCTGGCTCTACAACAAAATTGTCGTCCCGACCGAAGTGGAGGGATCTGCAGTTTTCTCAACCGCGACGCAACGGCTGGCTCTACAACAAAATTGTCATCCCGACCGAAGCGTAGCGAAGTGGAGGGAGCTGCGGGTTACTGCCCTGTCCCACTCGCTTGCCTGAGCTCTAGAATTGTCCTCCCTTTGGTTTTGAAGGGGCGGGCTTTTTCAGCCCCGCCGTCAACCGCGCACTAAGTCCCGAAGGGACGGCTGAAAATACCCCAGGATGGAATCCTGGTCGCGCTGCTGACCCCCAACACGTAACCAAATCTCGGTAGGGTTAGTTCGCACGCAGACTCTTCAGCCCCGCCGTCAAATTGAACAGAAGCCGCTGAGGCTACAATTTTTTCCCTAAAAGCAGAACTGTCGTCTCGACCGGAACGGACGGGTGCCCCATCCAGCCCGATGCTCTCAAATTGAAACGCAAGCCTTTCCTTTGTCATTCCGAGCGAAGCCGAGGAATCTGCAGTTCTCCTAATCACCCACAGAATTGTCATCCCGAGAACCTGTGACTCTTTTGTTTTGAAGGGGCAGACTCTTCATCCCCGCCGTCAAATCGAACAGAAGACCGGCTTCAGCCGCTGAGGGTATATTTTCCATCCGCAGACAGAATTGTCATCTCTAAGGAGAGCCGCACGAGGCTTAACGACGTCACTAAGCCTGACAGGAAACCCGTACCGAAGTCGAAGCCACTGCGGCACTTCTCTACATATGCTCGTGCGTGGAATAACCCATCCCCGCCAACACGCCGCGCATATACGCGAAGCTGCTGGTGACGCCGGGCATCGGATCGTCGCCGTGAATTTCATATTCCAGATCGACAAAGCCGTTGTACTTCATCGTGATCAGCGTCTCGAAAATTTGCCGCACGGGCATCATGCCCTCGCCGACCGCGACCTGGCTGTCCTTGGCATGAAAGTCCGCGAGGTCTTTCATATGCATGTTGAACAGACGCGGACCCACCTGCTTAATGGCCTCGACCACATCGGTTCCCGCGCGCGCCGTGTGTCCCACGTCGATGCAGCATCCCATGCGCGGATCCATGGGGCTGACCGCCTTCAGAACATCCAGCGGAGAATGCCACAACTTGTCCTCTGGACCATGGTTGTGGATGGCGAACCGTATGTCGTATTCCTTTACGAATTTTTCGATGCGGGGAAGCGTTTCGGGGGTGGGATCGCCGGCCACGATCACTTTGATCCCGGCCCGCTTGCAGTACTCGAACTTGCTGCGGATGTCCTCATCCTCGTCTTTCGGGAAATAAATAGCGCCCGCGGCATGAAGCTGAATGCCGGCGCCATGGTAATCGTCGAGCGCCTTCGCCTCTCCGGCCGGATCCATAGGAAGATGATCCTTCACATCTTTCGCATTCAGGGCAAGCACGTTGAGCTGCTTCATGTAGCCGATCAGTTGCGCCCGATCGAAATTGCGGAAGGTGTAACTGCACAGGCCTAGCCGGACCGGCGGCGTTGCCTCACCGTCCGCTGCTCTTACGGGGGAAGAAGTAGCGAGCGCAGCCGCGGCGAGGGCGCCGGAGCGAACAAAGTTTCGACGGGATAAGTTCATAGCCATGATGAATTGCCTTGAACTGGTTTCATAAATAGACAAATTTCAGAGAGGCCGCGCATGAGACCCGCCCTCGAAGCGGGGCTCAGGGTCCATCCAGAAGCCGCAGACCCATATATGAAACAAGTTCTAGAGGTGCGGAGCCCAGCCCTTCTCGTATTCGCGTCCCCACATCTTCATTGCTTCCGGGTCGCCCTTGATTTTTCCGTCCGCGGTGTCGATGCGTAGTTCGCGGCTTGTTTCCCATGCGATATTGGAAAGCTGCATGGTAGTGACGGATACATTGCCGATGGCAATCGGCGCGTTCAGCTTCTCGCCCTTGCAGATGCCGGCAATGAAGTTCGCGAAATGCGCATCGGTCATGCTGTCGGCGCCGCGGAGATCCGAGGAAGAGGTGTTTTTCCCCGTTTTGAATTCGCTGGTCTTCGTCCCCTTGAGGTCGTAAATCTCGTAACCATCACGGTCCACCACCACCGTTCCCGTAGTGCCCATAATGACCGAACCGCGATCGCGGTTATAAAACTTCATGCCCGAGCAGCTCTTGCCTTCCCACGAAAGCATCTTGTCCGGGTAGTTGAAGCTGGTCACCAGGGTGTCGTAAAACTGCCAGTCATCCTTAAACGCGTATCTTCCCCCGGTTGCGGTCACTTTCTCCGGGTAGTCGACATCCAACGCCCAGCGGCACACATCGACTTCGTGGGTTCCGTTATTCAGCGACTCCCCGGTGCCCCAGACTTTGAACCAGTGCCAGTTATAAGGATGGACGTTGTCCGTGTATTCCCTGCGCGGCGCCGGCCCTTGCCAGAGATCCCAATCGAGCTGGGCCGGTACGGGCGCCGGCTTGCCATATCCGATGGACTTGCGGGTATTGGAATACCAGGCTTTCGCGTAGTAAGCGCGGCCGAGCAGCCCCTCGTGGATCTTCTGCACGATCTCGATGGTGTGCGGCGAAGACCGCTGCTGGGTGCCCATCTGTACCACCTTGCCATATTTCTTCTGCGCTTCCACCAGCAGCGCACCTTCCGCCGGGTTGTGGCTGCAGGGTTTCTCTACATAGACGTGCTTGCCTGCCTGCAGTCCGGCAATGGCCATGGGAGTATGCCAGTGGTCCGGGCTGGCAATGCTGATCGCGTCCACATCCTTCTGTTCCAGAATCTTGCGGAAGTCCTTCTCGGTCGCAGGCGCAGACCCCATCGCCTTATTCGTTTCCGCTGCAAATTTGTCCAGGATATTGGCGTCCACGTCGCACACGTGGGTGATACAGGCGCTCTGCTTATTCGCCTGCAGCGCGGAAAGGTGGGCGTAGCCCCGGCTATTCACCCCGATGACCGCGAAATTGATCCTGCTATTGGACCCCAGAATCTGCGCATAGCTCTTGGCCGTCGTGCGCATTGCCAGCCCCGCTGCGCCTACTGCCAACCCATCGAGAAACTCACGGCGATTAACCATAATTCATCCTTATTATTCGGTTCCCCAACAATATACGCGCATGGGGCTAGGATGCGCCCCTCCGCATCAAAGAAAACTGCGCTTCCTTTCCGGCTGAGTTGCGGTAAGCGTCTTTTTATCAATTATTTACCGGATGACAAGACGGTGGTCCCGAAAACCGGAACCAAGGAGATTCTTTGACAGTCGTTAGGTGGCGAGTCTAGCCTGACAAGTCCGCTCTTTTCGGTCCCCCCGACAGGCGGAACCCTCGACTGACCGATGCGAATTTTGCCATTTACGGTGATTGCGGTAGCCCTGTTGGCGACAAACGCGGGGTGCAAGAGCCGGCATTCCGTTGAGGCTCAGTCCCGAGACCGGCTCGATTTCAATCAGGATGTGCAGCCGATTCTGGCCAGCAACTGCTTCAGTTGCCATGGGCCTGACCCGGAAATGCGCAAGGCCAATCTAAGGCTCGATCTGGAAGAAACCGCGCTCCGTAAACGCCCAGGGAAGCCCGACGCGATAGTACCTGGACATCCGGATCAGAGCGAACTTGTCCGGCGCATTGAATCCAAAGATCCTCATTATTTGATGCCCCAGTCGGCGCAAAACCAGGCCAAGCCGATGAAGCCGGAGGATGTCGCCATCCTGAGGCGATGGGTAGCCGAAGGCGCGCACTATCGGCCTCATTGGGCTTTTGAAAAGCCTGAACGGCCGCCGGTGCCCCAGGCACAACCAGCAGGCTGGATAAAAACTCCGATCGATGCATTCATTCTGCGCCGCATCGACAAAGAAGGCTTAGAGCCCTCGCCCGAGGCGGACAAACACACCCTCATTCGTCGCGTAACCCTCGACCTCACCGGCTTGCTGCCTACTCCCGCGGAGGTGGACAACTTCGTCCATGACGCTTCGCCCCAGGCTTACGAGCATCTGGTCGACCGGCTGCTTGCCAGTTCCGCCTATGGCGAGCAGCGGGCGAGATATTGGATGGACTACAGCCGCTATGCGGATTCGTACGGCCTGCATTTTGACAATAGCCGCTACATTTGGGCGTACCGCGACTATCTGATCAAGTCCTTTAACGCCAACAAGCCATTCGACCAGTTTGCCCGGGAGCAGATAGCGGGCGATCTGCTGCCGGCGAAAAATCTCGATCAGATTGTCGCCAGCGGATACGTGCGCGCCGGAGTCAGCAGCAACGAGGGCGGAACCATCCCGGAAGAGTTACGGGTGAACATTGCTCGAGAGCGGACCGAGGCGTATGGCGCGGCTTTTCTGGGGCTGACGGTGGGTTGCGCGGTTTGCCACGATCACAAATTCGATCCCACCACCCAAAAGGACTTCTATCAGCTCAGCGCTTTCTTCAACAACATTGAAGAGGAGCCATTCAACGGGGATAAGCCGAATTGGGCGCCCGTCGTCCAGATTCCCAAACCCGAGCACCTCGAAGCCTACAACCAGGTTTTGGCCAGGCGCGCAATTCTCGAGAAGCAACTGGACGATGCGCGGCTGCAGGATAAGGTGCTCATCGACCGATGGCTGAAATCCGGGCAGAATCCGCCGCAGTCCGTGGCCAGCGACAAAATGCAGCTTCGTCTGAAGCTGGATGAGGGAGGCGGCGAGGTAGTCCATAACAGCGCGCCTGGTGCCAACCCCGCGATTTTCCCCATCGGCAAGTTCAAGCCGCAGTGGGGTGAGACGACGTGGTTGTGGCCCGATCTCCGCATGGACACCAGCACGCGGATCGAACTGGGCCAGATCGGCGACTATGCATGGAGTCAGCCTTTCTCGGGTGGGGGCTGGTTTATGCTGCGCTCCGCGCCTAATTTCACATCTTCGAGTGTGTCCGGCGCTCTGATGGCCAAAATGGATTCGACCCAGCACTATCGCGGCTGGGTTCTGGCTGCGGAGAAGGGGACCATCATGCTTGAGCTTGTCGACCAGGCGCCTAAAGAAAAACCCATGCCCGACAAGCCAAAGAAAGGCGCCAAACCCCAAGCCGTCAAGCCAAAGCCAAAGCCCGAAGTCATCAAGGTCAAGACGCCGATAGACCGGACGCCGATGCGGGCAATCAAAGTCGTTACCGTTACGGACCTGCCCACAGACGGCCACTGGGACCACCTCTTCTTTACCTACGACGGGTCGGGAAAGGCCGCGGGTGTCAAGCTCTATGTAAACGGCGCGCCTGTACCGACCAAAATCATGTCCGACAACCTGGCGCAGGGCAACATGCGGACTTCGGCGCCGCTGGAGCTGGGCCGCAAATATCCCGACGAGCAACCGGCCCGCGATACGCGCTACCAGGATATTCGGCTCTACGGCCGCGCATTGACGGTCGACGAAGTGAAGCGGCTACCGTTCGAAGATTACGTAGCGGAGATCACACACAAACCGGCCGCTCAATGGGACCGCGATCAATGGCACGCGGTGAGCCAGTTCTATTTCGCGAACGTGGACGAATCGGCGAAGGCCCACAGCATCGAGATTGAAAAGCTGAATGCCCAACTGGACAAGCTCGCCGAAGGCGGTCCCGTCTCGCTGGTGGCGCAGGAGAAACCATCCCTCGCCTACGCCGATGTCTTGACCCGCGGGGTCTACACAGCGCGCAAAGAAAGGGTGGAAGCAGACACCCCGCACTTTCTGCCACCGCTGCCGGCAGGGATGCCGCACAATCGCCTGGCGCTGGCCGACTGGACCGTGAGCCCGCAGAATCCGTTGACTGCGCGCGTCACAGTCAACCGCATGTGGAACGAACTCTTCGGAACCGGCCTGGTCGAGACGACGGAAGACTTCGGAATCATGGGACAGCGCCCCTCGCATCCCGAGCTGCTGGATTGGCTGGCGGTCGAGTTTCGCGAGAGTGGCTGGGACATGAAGCATATGTACAAGCTCATGGTGATGTCCGAGGCCTATCGTCAGAGCGCGAAGTCTTCTCCCCAGCAGCTGGCGCGCGACCCCAAGAATCTGCTGTTGGCCCACGGGCCGCGCTACCGCATGGATGCGGAAATGCTCCGCGACATTGCCCTGCAGTCCAGCGGACTGCTGGTGAACAAGATCGGCGGCCCAAGCGTCAAACCGTATCAACCGGAAAAGGTTTGGGAGATTGGCTATCCAACCAGCGACACTTCCAAGTACACGCAGGACCACGGCGACGCACTCTACCGGCGCAGCCTCTATACCTTCTGGAAACGTATGGCTATGCCGCCGAATATGGATGCCTTTGATGCACCCACGCGCGATACAGCCTGTACCCGGCGGCAGCGAACCAACACTCCCCTGCAGGCATTGGTAACCATGAATGATCCTCAATGGGTGGAGGCGTCGCGGGCGCTGGCCGAACGGCTGATCGAGCAGGGTGGGCGCCAGCCGGATCAGCGAATTCAGTATCTCAGCGAGCTGGTGCTTTCCCACGACCCCAGTCCGCAAATGGAATCGGTACTGCAAAGATCGCTCAACCAGATGGAGACCCATTATGCGGCCGATCCGGCGGCTGCGCGGGACCTGATCGCGGTGGGGGAAAAGCCGCGCGATCGCGCGATCCCACCGCCGGAACTCGCTGCCTGGACCATGGTCGTCAGCGAAGTGCTGAATACGGACGAAGCATTGAACAAGTAAGGAGAAAACGGCTTGAAGCAACATCCGCTCTGTACCGATCCTGAATCCGGCCCGACCATCATGGACCTTCCCATCGCGGAAGGCTTGAAGACAGAGTGGGCCGGGCTGCAGACCCGCCGGCATTTCCTGGGCAAAACGGGCAAAGTGCTTGGCTGGGCGGCCCTGGCAAGCCTCGCCGGTGAACGCGTGCTCACCAGCGAGGCAAACGCGGCAGAAGTAGTGCCGTCTCCGCAGAGCCTGCGTCTGCCCAATTTCGCGCCCAAGGCAAAACGGGCCATCTACCTGTTCATGTCGGGTGCTCCACCGCAACTGGACTTGCTCGACTACAAGCCGAATCTTGCCGCCCTCTACGACAAGGATCTGCCGGACTCAGTGCGCGGCGCGCAACAGCTTACTGGGATGACCGCCGGCCAGGCGCGTTTTCCCATCGCCCCTTCCCATTGGGCATTCAAGCAGTACGGCAAGTCTGGTGCCTGGGTGAGCGATTTGTTGCCCTATACCGGCCGCATGGCCGACGACCTCACCATCATCCGGTCCACCAATACTGACGCGATCAATCACGAGCCGGCCATCATGCTGCTGAACACCGGCAATATGAATGCCGGCAAGCCCTGTCTCGGCGCGTGGCTTTCTTACGGCCTGGGCAGCATGAACGATAACCTGCCGACATTCATGGTGCTGTTGAGCAAGCTGAACCCCAAGGAGAATAATCAGCCGGTCTCTTCCCGGCTCTGGAGCAGCGGCTATCTCTCTTCGGAATATGCCGGGGTCGGATTGCGTTCCTCGGGTGATCCCGTTCTGTACCTGAGCGATCCCAAGGGAGTCGACCGCGAAATTCGCCGCAAGATGCTCGATGCCGTCAACGAGATCAATCGCCAGACCTATGAGGAGTTGGGCGATCCTGAGACCAACTCGCGAATCACGCAGTACGAGATGGCTTACCGGATGCAAGCCTCGGTGCCGGAGCTGACCGATCTGAGCCGCGAGCCCAAGGCGACGTGGGAACTGTATGGCCCTGACGCGAAAGAGCCGGGAACCTACGCCTACAATTGTCTTATGGCACGGCGCATGGCCGAGCGCGGGGTTCGATTTACTCAAATTTACAAGCGCGGATGGGACGTGCACACCAACGTTACCGGCATCCTGCCGATCCTGTGTCAGGAAACCGACCGTGCAACGTATGCCCTGGTCACTGACCTCAAGCAACGTGGTCTGCTCGACGACACTCTCGTGATCTGGGGAGGCGAGTTCGGCCGCACCGTCTACAGCCAGGGTGGCCTCTCCCCGGATAACTATGGCCGCGATCATCATCCACGTTGCTTCACCACTTGGATGGCTGGCGGCGGCGTCCGGCCGGGAATCACGTTCGGCGAGACCGATGAATTTAGCTACAACGTGGTCAAAGATCCGGTGCCGGTGCGGGATTTCAACGCAACCGTCCTGCATTGCCTGGGCATCGATCACAACAAGCTGACCTTCAAATTTCAGGGATTGGATCAGAAATTGACCGGCACCACGCCGGCGAGCGTGGTCAACCAGTTGCTTGCGTGATGTTCAAAGCAAAGGCCCTGGCGCCTCATTGGGTCGCCTCTTTTCTGGTAAGCGTAATCTTGGTGGCTTTGCCGTTTGTCCTCAAGCTTGACGGCAAGGCGCATGCGGACTGGCAGCAATTCCTGGGTCGCTTTCACCCCTTGGTGGTGCATATTCCCATAGGATTAATCCTGCTCGTTCCCATGCTGGAGTTTGCCGGCAGGTATCGGCCCGCCCTGCTCGAAGGAGCGATGTTCGTACTATCGCTCAGTCTCGTGAGCTGCCTGGTCGCGTTGATGTTCGGATATCTGCTGGCCTACGGCAGCGGAGACACCGGGCCCGGTGTGAGCCGCCACATGTGGGGTGGCATCGCGCTTACCATCGGCGTACTTGCTTGTACTTTGCTGCGCAGTTCTCCGGGCCCCCCGCGAGCTGTCTATCCTTACATGCTGGCTTGCGTGCTGGGGCTGCTGGCATGGACGGCTCACCAGGGCGGATCGCTTACCCACGGCGACAAATACCTCACCGAATATATGCCGGCTCCACTCAAGCATCTGATCGGCATGGGCACGGTCCAGGCTAAGGCGTTTGACTATCCTGACTCGTTTTATGCGCGCCACATTTATCCCATCCTGGATTCGAATTGTGTTGTCTGCCATGGAGAACAAAAAGTCAAAGGTCACTTGCGGCTCGATACCTACGATCGGCTCTTGCGCGGCGGATCTGACGGTGCGGTTGTGATTCCCGGGGTACCCGACAGGAGCACCTTGCTGCGGCGCATCACGCTCCCGCCTTCGGATAAGAAATTTATGCCGTCCGATGGCAGGCCGCCCTTGAAGCCGGAGGAAATCACCTGGCTTCGCGCCTGGATCCAGCAGGGAGCTTCAGAACAGGCGAAGACCCTGGTGGGCATCAACCTGCCCGACGACGAGCCTTTGCCCCAGGTGGCGGACTACAGCGCACTGATGCCCGAGATTGCAAGCACGGCAAGGGCGCAAGGGATTACACTTGTGCCCGTATCCCGGAACCTGAAAGATGGCCTCATCTTGAACACTACCGATGCCGGTGCGAAGTTTGGCGACCAGCAACTTGCCGGCTTGGCTCCTCTCGCACCCTATATTGTCGAGGCCCAGCTGGCTCGCACTTCGGTGACCGATGCCGGCCTCGCCACGCTCGGCAAGTTCGCTCATTTGCGCGCTCTGCATCTTGATGGAACCGCCATCACCGGGAGCGGCCTCTCGAACCTCGCCCAGCTGACGCAGTTGAACTATTTAAACCTGAGCGAGACCAAGGTGACGCAGGCATCGATTGCACCCCTTACTGCGATGAAGAATCTGCGCCACCTCTATCTCTACGACACGCCGGCTCAGCCGGCCACAGCCACGGGGCAGACGCCGTGAACCGCCGGGACTTTTGCGCGATCACAGGAGCGGCCGCGCTGAGCAGCCTGATGGGCCCCTACGCACGATCGGAGGAGCGTCTCTTGAACTCACCACAATTACAGACGGGCAATGGCCAATGGACATACCAGGTGGTCTCCGGCTGGGGAATTTTGCCGGAAGGAAAGATGTTCGGCGGAACGCACGGCGGCATTGCTACGGATAAAGCCGGGCTGTTGTATGTGAGCACGCAAAGCGCGACCGGTGTGCTGGTTTACGACCGGGACGGCAAGGTGCTGAAGACCATCGCCGGCCAATATCCCGAGATTCATTCGCTGGTCTATGCCAATGAAAACGGTGACGAGTACTTTTACGTCACGGTGCAAAAAGGAACGCCGCAGGAGAACTGGCTTTTCGTCAAGATGAAGACGGACGGAACGGTAGTGCAGAAGATCACGGCTCCGGGCGAAGCAGGTTTTCATGCGCCCAACGAATGGCGCCTGACGGCTGCGCTTCCCGGCCCGGATGGCTCGATCTACATCGCCAATGGATACGGCGACTCCCGCATTTTCCAATTCGACAAGAACGGCAACTACAAGGCGGCTTATTCCGGCAAGGGAACGGCGGACGGGCTTTGCAATTGCAGCCACGGAATGGCTGTCGACACCCGCTATGATCAGCCCTTATTGCTGGTTTGTGACCGGGAAAATCGTCGTCTCAGTCATTATGATTTCGATGGTAAATTCGTGCGCAATGTCACCCTTCATATGCGCCGGCCCTGCCAGGTGAGCTTCTGGGGTGACTATGCCGTGGTCTCGGAGTTGGAGGGACGAGTCACCATTCTTGATAAAGACAATGTGCCGGTTGCCTTCCTGGGTGACAATCCGCACAAGGACCAGTGGGCGAATTACAAGTTGCAGCCCGCCGACATTGCAGCTGTCAACTTCAGCGCTGCGCATGGCTGCTTTATCGATCAGGAAGCCAACATTTACGTCTCGGATTGGAATCAGTCAGGACGCGTGAGCAAGCTCGCACGAGTGAAAGTGTAAGCAACTCGTTGACTTTGCCGGCAGAAAATCGAAGTGGCTCCCATCTTAGCGACAACCTATTCCTGCTGTGACGAACGAATCAGCCTTCCCCGACGCCTGAGAAATCAAACACGCCGGCAGTCACTGTGCTGGGCGGTGTAAGAGGCAAAAAAACGGTGCAGACGGTGCCGCCGGAGCGGCTTGCCGAGGTTTCGCGACTGCGAAAGCGTATGCTGCCGCCGTGTTTTTCGACAATGCCACGGCAAACCCATAGGCCAAGGCCGGTCCCGGTAAGACCTTTGGTCGTAAAGAACGGTTCGAACAGTCTGCTTAATGTGGAGGCACTCATACCCACGCCACTGTCGGCAATCGTCAGGCTGATGCCGCTTCGCTTGCTCCCCGGCTCTACATAGCGGCGGGTGCGGATGACGATCCGGCCATCGCTGGGCAGAGCATCGATTGAGTTGATGATCAGATTCATGATGAGGTGGCGGACCTCGCCATCGTGAATGACCAGTCCTGGAATGTCGCCGAAGTATTTACGGACCTCCGCGTTCTGCTTCGCCAGGCGAGTGGAAAGCAGGGCGAGGACGGACTCGAGTAGATCGTGGAGGTCCGTCGAGCGTGGATGGGTCGAGGAACGGTGGAAGCGCAACGTCTGCAGGGTTATCTGAGATATGCGGGCAAGTTCGGTCTGCGCGAGATTGAGAAATTCGCGGGCATCCGGGGGCAGCTCGCACATCCCCGTGAGGTAAAGGCAGTTGGTGATCGCTTCAAGAGGATTATTGATCTCATGGGCGATCACGGCGGCGAGACGGCCGGCAACGGCGAGCTTCTCTGTGCGGCGAAGCGCCTCCTCGCTCTTCTTACGCATGGAAATATCCGCAATGAACACAGCCACCCGGCGGTCTTCAAAGGAGTCCTCCGGATTGAGTACAGTCACTCCGACAAGAACATCGATCGATTCGTTGCCGCGAAGACGGCAGCTTGATTCCAGGAGTCGATCCTGGCGTGCGGAAGGCTGAATACGCAGAGCGGAAATAATGCGGGAGGAGTCCTCGAAGATTTCGCTGAGTGAGCGATCGCCCGCCCCAAAATAACCGGGGCTGTGCTGGAGCATCGCCTCTATGGCGCCGTTAGCGTAGACAATGCGCTCTTCCGCGTCGGCAATGAGGAGGCCGAGCGGCATAGCGGTTACCAGACGGTCGAATCGGCTTTCCGAGGCCAACAGGGCCTGCTGTGCGGCTTGTCCCCGTCGGCGGCTTGTGACCTCGGCGAGGTCGCGCTCAATCGCCGGCACGAGGCGCGCTAGATTCTGCTTGCCGATGTAGTCGTGCGCCCCGGCGCGCAGCGATTGGACGGCCGTCTCCTCGGTGACGGCTCCGGAAAGCATGATGAAAGGGATGTCGAGACGAGTGCCTTTCAGAATGGCAAGAGCTGCCGGCCCGCTGAAGTCGGGAAGATTGTAGTCGGCGAGGATAACGTCCGGTGGAGTTTCCGAGCCGAGCAGGGCGCGCATCTCGGACGCTGTTTGAACGCGGTCAATCGAAGGCTGGAAACCGTTGCGGCGCAGGTGCCTTTCGATCAGAAACGCGTCATCGGGGTTGTCCTCGATGAGAAGAACGTGTAGAGGCCGTGCATTCAGTTCGCCGGGGGACATTCGTTCAGCACCAGCCAATACATGCCAAGCTGCCGCGTGGCTTCGGCGAACTCATTGAAGTTGACAGGCTTGCGGATGTAGCTGTTGACACCCAGTTGATAGGAGCGAATCACGTCGCGCTCCTCATCAGAGGAGGTGAGCACCACCACCGGCAGCATATGAGTACTTTCGCTTTCGCGGATTCGGCGCAGAACTTCCAGTCCGTCGAGCTTCGGAAGCTTGAG
Source organism: Acidobacteriaceae bacterium (assembly GCA_049800615.1). GTDB lineage: Bacteria > Acidobacteriota > Terriglobia > Terriglobales > Acidobacteriaceae > PALSA-350. The sequence goes on from JBARKD010000957.1 coordinate 12,484, forward strand.
ATCCAGCAAAATGACCTGAGGTCGTATCGCGTGGGGGCCCAGAAGAATTTCTATGGCCTCGCTACCATCGTGCGCGACGTGGACTTCATTCGCAATGTTGGCCTTTTTCAGAGCCCGGATGGTCAGGAGCTCATGATCGGGGTCGTCCTCGACAAGCAGGATGGAGCGGCTTGGCGTTGCCATAGGCGTCATTCTAGCGAAAAGTAAAAGGTTGCACCATGATCGACCTCGCTATTGGCCCAGATCTTGCCATGATGGCGGTGCACGATCCGGGACACGGTAGCCAGGCCGATACCGGAGCCTTTGAAGTCTTTGTCGCCATGCAGGCGGTGGAAGGCGGAGAAAAGGCGATTGGCATAGGCCATGTCGAATCCAGCTCCGTTGTCTCGGACAAAATAGGCCTGCTGCGTAGGATCCCACCCAAATTCAATCAAGGCTGAATCACGGCGGGAGGTGAATTTCACAGAGTTGCCAAGGAGATTCTCGAGCGCGACACGAAAGAGGCGAGGGTCGCCCGTGGTGGAGAGGCCGGGCTCGATACGGAACTCAATTTTTCGATTGGGATTTTCCTGCAGCAGTTCCCCCGCGACGGAGCTGGCGAGCTCAGAAAGGTCAAAATCGGAAGTCTCCAGATCGGCGCGGGTGACTCGGGAGAGCTGCAGCAGAGCGTCGATGAGCTGACCTAGACGCTGGACGCCGGCGCGGATGCGGCGAATATAGTCCTTGCCGGCTTCGTCGATGAGCTGCGCGTAGTCCTCTTCAAGCGCCAGGCTGAATCCATCGACCGTGCGCAGAGGTGAGCGAAGATCGTGCGACACAGAATAAGAGAAGGCTTCCAGCTCACGGTTTGTGGCCTCCAGTTCGGCGGTTCGTTGCTTGACGCGCAGTTCCAGGGTCTCGTTAAGCTCTTGGATCTCCGCCGCGTTGGCAGAGATTCGTTCATTCGCCTTGCGCAGTTCGACGGACTGCAGCTCTGTGGCGCGTCGGAGATCGCGCTCCCGGTAGATGAACCACGACATAACGGACAGCAGAATCACGTCCAGTCCGGTGGCGACCGCGAGCGTGAGGCGGGTACGAACATATGCTTCCTTTGTCTGGGTGAGGCGCTGGGTGAGGAGGCGGTTTTCTTCTGACTGCATATCCAGGCCGATGCGGCGGATGGTGTCCATCTCAGCTTTGCCGCGCTTGCTGACCGCGAGTGCGGCCTGGGCCATCGACGCTCCTCCCGCGCGCAGTTTGATCGACTCTTGGAAGAGTTGGCTGCGAACGTCGAGATGCTTACGCAGCTCGGTGATCCGAGCCTGTTGGGAAGCATTGTCAGCGGTAAGCTGCTGAAAGGCGTCGAGCAGACCGGGCAGATCGCGTTTTGCCTTATCGTAAGGCTCCAGGAAGCGGGGGTCGCCGGTAATGAGATAGCCGCGCTCGCCGATCTCGGCGTCCTTGGCCGCGCCCATAATGACCTCGACTTGAGCGATGCTTTGATACGTGTGTTGCACCCAGATTTGTGACTGTTCGAGAACGGAGACCGAACGGTAAGCGATGAGAGCGTTACCGCCGACGAGCAGGACCGCCAGGCCAGTAATCAGGCCAACTGAGGATTTCCGGCGAAAAATATCCATGCGCAGAGTCATTCTATGCGAACGAGTTTTGCAGTGGAGGGATCTGCAGTTTTCTCAACCGCGACGCAACGGCCGGCTCTACAACAGAATTGTCGTCCCGACCGGAGCGTAGCGCAGTGGAGGGATCTGCGGTTCTCTTTCATGAAGAGCGTCCCCTGTAGTGAGCTATCACGCGGTGCTCTAAAAGGCAGCTCAGCTCGTAGAGAGAGACGGAGAGCGCCATGGCCAGCAC
>JBARKD010000958.1:0-17420 GCA_049800615.1 Acidobacteriaceae bacterium
GGGTGGGATAAGCAGAAGTTGCGGGGAAGGGCCTCGGGTGAAGAGCAGTGGCATCCCACCCTTCGCAAAGTACGCGAAGGATGGGGCACCCGATCCTTGGTCGCCGGGCAAGAAATACAGTTATCTACAACGCCACCCCGGTCTAAATGACCCGGAGGGCTGAAAGCCCCGCCCCTTCAAGTTCACCTCGAGCAGCGAAGCTAGACTTCAAGCAGCGATACTTCGCGGATGTCGCTGCGCCCAGTCTTCGCCGGCGAAATCAACAAGGTTTTTATCTCCCATGGTGCAAGGCTGACCGTCTGATCCAGGCCCAGTGCTGTGCTTTTCAATGTCGCCTGCGTCGTTTTCCCCGATCGCTCCTGCAAGCGGAGGATGGTCGACTGTGAAGATCCCTCAGCACGCTTGATCGCGAGAATCCACACATTCGCCGGCATGACCTCAAGGAAGGACTGCTCCCATGACTGCGTTCCATGGTGCGCTGAGTCCATTACGTACTCAGCCGGCGTTTGCAGTTCTTCCGCGCGGCGGTCGAGGGCCAGCTCCGTGTATGCGCCGCGGCCACGCAAAAGCCAGAACCTTCGTTCCTGCCGCCCTTGATCCTGCCAGGCATTGTTGTCATCGTGCGGCACCTGGTTTGGGTTGTGACGGGCAAATGGCGCTGAGCGAATCAGCACCGTGCGGAAAAGCGAATGCAGGCAGTCATAGCTGTAAGTCGAGTTGTTGAGCACAGCAACGGTGTATTCGCCGTCTCCGATTCTCCCCTGCACGGCTGCCCAGTCCTGGTAAGGTTCCTCTTCCCCATTCGCGCTCCGTTCCAGCACCTGCCCGGGCACTTTCGCGTAAATCTTCGGCTGCTCCAGCGCCGTGGGAACTTCCAGCATGAGCATCTGCTCGTGCTCATGCCAATCGATCACAAAGCGAAGCTCAACAAAATCAAGGCCCGCGAACTCGGCAATGTCGAGAATGATCTCCGAGTTCTGCCAGGAAGCACGATGACGCGTCACCCGTGTGACCGGGCCGTTTTCCACGACCGCCGACGAAACCAGCGTCGGCCGCCCCATTTCCTGGCGAAACTGGTTAATGCCATGCGCCCACGTATCGCTCGTATCGCTGACCACCACCATCCCCACGGAGCCTGACAACAGTTCCTTGCCATCTTCGGCTTTTAAGGAAGAGATCCCAAACCCCGAATCAGACACCGTCACGGAATTGGAGTAGCTGGTAACAGGGGGTGGATCGCCGCGCTCCAGGGTAAACACCTTGTACCCACAGGGAGGCAACTCGACCCATGCCGACAAACGGGGAAAGAAATTGGTCATGCTGTCCGAAGGCCGCCATTGTACGGGGACTCTCTGTCCCTCTTTGGAGGAAAGGCGAGTAATGGGCGCCTCGCGTGAGGAGCCCTGTTCGGCGTAGTACTCAAGCAAAGCCTTCCTTCGCCAGGGAAGCGGGTTGAAAACAAATACCGCGCTCTCTTCCACGCTGCTCATATCGACGCGCTTCGCCATCATTTCCAGCGCTTCCACTTTCGAAGTTTGCGCAACTTCGCAAGCGTAACCGACACTGTCTCTTACATCCCGGTAGTCGGAATAGAGCGAGGTTCCGGCCATCATGTCGTGGAACTGGCAGAAAAGGACCTTCCACCACGCTTCTGCATATTGATCCGCGGGATAGGCTCGGCCTGCGCTAAGATTGGCCACCACGGAAATGACTTCGGCCTCACCCAGCCATCGCTCTGCGCGCCGGTTGAGAAACTTTCCTTCGCCATAGGCTGAATAGCAGCCGCGCGCATGATGCTGCAACTCGGTTCGGACCACGGGCAGGCTGGCGAATGCCGGAGAGCTTTCCACTGCCGCAAAAAAATCCCGCAGCGTACTGAAGCGCAGTTGGGGCAGACTCGAGTCTTTCTGCAAGGCCAGAATTTGCTGAATCTGTTCTTTTGTGACAGCACCACCATGGTCGCCTACTCCAAGAAAAAAAGCCCCATGGTCGAAGCCCGCGGCGAACGCGGCCGTGGCTGCCGGTCGAATCATATTGGCCCCCCGGTCATACCCGTTCCAGATCCTCAGGGTAAGGACGCGCGACCCGTCGGCGCTCTCCCACCAGAAGAGCAGCGGCAAGTTCATCTCGTGTTCCTGCGGACGCATGAAAACGTAGTACCCGTAGCCGGCGCGCTTAAGGATCGCCGGCAGACCGGCGGCGTGGCCGAAGGAATCAGGATTGAACCCGATCTTGACTTCCGCTCCCAGGACGCTCCGGCAGTACGCTTTGCCGTAGAGCGAGTGGCGCACAAAGCTCTCAGTCGCGGGTATATTGCAGTCCGGCTCAACCGGCCAACCGCCCACCACCTCCCACCGTCCCTCGCGAATCCGCTGCTTGATCTCGCTGAGCATCTCGGGATCAGTACGTTCGACCCAGCGGTAATGGGCTGAAGAGGAATGGCTATAACAGAACCCCGGCGTCTCTTCGATCCGGTTCAAAGCGCTGCGAAAGGTGGTAAGCACTGTATCGGAGCCGTCGCGCCACGGCCATAGCCAGGCAGCATCGATGTGGGAATAACCAATGATGTGAAGAATGTTCCTGTTGCCTGCCTGCGCAAACCCCTGCGCAAACTTTGTAGCCGCGCCCATGGCTCCCAGCGTAGCGGCGCCGTGGAGGACAAAATCACGCCTCGAAAGTCGGTTTCCTGGCCTGCCCATGCGAAGTCTCCCGCACTGCCACCACCGATGGTATCGGAAGCGTGAGCAGGCGAGAACGTCCCGCGGTCGATTGGATCCGGAAGAAGGCCTTGGTAGGAGCGATTGGCGCGGAGTAAGGAACCGTCACGCAAGCAAATGCGCGAAGACAAAGCTGCCCTTGTTGTCCTGACAGGCTACGCGGCTGCTCGAAAAGAACCACCGGTACCCCACCCCCGCTGAGAGCGCATGGGGTGGGATACCGCAATTAGCCGGTTTCGTTAAAAGAAGAATTTGCCGACAAGCTGGACGGCACGCCCCGGCTGCGGATCCGTGTTAAGGTCCGCAGTTGTCGACCCTGATACGGAGGTCACCACACCGAAGAATCCCGGCCCGTCGGTGTAATTGCCATCCGGCTGTCCGAAGTTGGCGTGGTTAAAGGCGTTGAAGGCTTCGACGCGAAGTTGCACGTAGCGAGACTTTTCCGCGCCCAGCGGGAAATCCTTGTAGAGGCTCAGATTTGTGTAGTTGAAGCCAGGCCCATGGAAGAAGTTGCGCTTCACATTTCCCAGGCTCCCCAGCGGCTCCTGCGTAAAGAGGGTCGGATCGAACCACTGGTGGTTGGAATTCCTGGGGTTGAAGGTCTGGATGTTGAAGCTCGATGCGACGGGCGTATCCGGACAGTTGTAAAAGGAAAGGAATTGGCCCGCGTTGCAGTACAAGGATTGCGCTGCGCCTTTATCCTGGACCGTTACCGGAAATCCGGTCTGCAGCGCAGTCACACCGGAAATGTGCCAGCCGCCCAGCGCTTCGCGGAGAATCAGGTTGTCGTGCCAGCCACCGAAGATTGGCACCTCGTAGTTATAGGACATAGCCAAACGTTGGCGAGCGTCATAGTCCGAGTCGCCATAATTCAGGTACTCGAACCCCGGAATGTTGTTCACGCCGCGGCCATTCGCTCCCGAACTCTCATACCCCGAAGCATTGTCGAGCGCGTGGCTGTAGGTATAAGCAAGCGTGAAGTAGAGGCCATGCGTGGTCCCCTTGGTCAGGCTGGCTTGAAACGCGTTGTAATTCGAAGATCCGTCGGTATGTTGCTGCCCCACGCTGATATAAGCGGGTATGCCATTGCCGAGGGAGCCCTCTCCTTCGGTTCCGGGAACAATGGCCGGCTGCGTAAAGTATTGTGGGAAGTCGATGGAGAGTCTTCCTCCGTCTGCAGAGCAGCTGGCATCTGCCAGACAGGCCGCATGACCGGCCGCCGTGATGGGGTCGCCCTCGTAGGCGCGCACCAGTTTATGGCCGATCGAGCCCACATATCCCAGTTGCAGAACCATGTTGCTGGGCAGCTCCCGCTGCACGTTCAGGTTGAAGTTGTAGACATAGGGAACTGTGTAGTCTTTGGGATAGGTGCTGATCGATAGCTCAGCATAGTTGGCCCAGTTGAGTTGAGACCCGGGTGCCGGATACGCGTACGGAAATGGGTTGGGTTCCGATACGCCGGTGGCAATATCCATGAACGGATTGGCAAATGACGGGCTGCCGCCGAAATCGCCGGCGCCGAAAGAATTCTTGAAACCCGGAGGGTCCCCGAGATTTTGCAGCTGCCCCTCTTCCGCGTCGCGATTCCAATACATTCCGAAGCCGCCGCGGACGACAAACTTATGGGAACCTGGCGTTCCAAGCAGGCTGGCCGGTCCGGAGCTGGGCGACCAGGCAAAGCCGATGCGTGGGCCAAAGTGGTTGTACTTCGCGGTAACGCCTCCAGCGATATTGCATCCGGGATCCCGCGAGTAGGTCAGTCCTGGAGGACCGCCGGGGTACACACTCGAGGTCTGCGTCCCCTGCGGATTCCAGCACACAATTCCCAGGCCATTGAACTGGTGGTTCTGGTAGGGCTGCTCTGTATCCCACGCGATCCCGTAATTCAGTGTCAGGTTGTCTGAAACCTTCCAGCTGTCCTGGGCGTAAACGTAATATTCGTGGCCGATGGCGTCGATGACGCTGCCGGAAGCCTGCACGTACGAGTCAGGGATGCCAAGAACAAAGTCGAGGATGGGGTCGCCCGAACTGTGGACACCAGATCCCGAGAATCCGTAGTTGCCGTTGTTGTCGGCGAAGTAGGGATTGTTGACCCCAAACTGCTCGTAAGATACGCCAAACTTCAAACTATGCTGGCCTACAACCTTGCTGAAGTTGTCGGAGGCATTAAGATTCGTGTCCTTGCGTGGCTGCGGTCCCTCATAGGTAAAGCCGAGAAAAGCCCCCGGCCCGCTTGCCGTTGTGCCGTTCAAGCCGCTTACATTAATCAGGGGCAGGTTTGCCATGGGGCTTTGCGGCGAGATGTCGAAACCGTAGGTGCTCGGTTGTACCACCTGGGCGGGCTCGACCGTGGCAAAGTTGAGACGGTAATAGCCTGCGCGCAGCTCGTTCAACGCAGTGGCGCCGAGGGTGTGCGTCCACGATGCCATAAAGATTTTGTAATGTTCCGCCTCGACGGTCCCGAATCCGGGCAAGTCTGAGCCGCCGTAGCCCAAAGCGGCCACTCTGGGGCTCGACTGGAAAATGCTGGAAGCCCAAAGCGAGTCGTTCTTTGACAGGTGATAGTCCGCGCGAATGATGCCCTGGTCTTGCGCTGCGGTGTTGGGAGCGTTGAATGCATAGTATGCCCCACCGCCCACTGTGGAGTTGGCGGCTGGAACGAACTGCTGCAACAACTTCGACGAAATCGGATTGTAGCTGCTCGTGGGTAGTTGGACGCTCCCGGTGGGAAAACAGGTGCTCCATGGCGTACCGGCCTCGCATCCACCGATGGCGAAGGGCATCGGGTTGGAAGACAGACCGACCACATTGTTAGCCCCATCGTTGACTACATTATTGTCCCCGCTGAAATTTCCGTTGACCTGCGAGGGATTGAGCACTGGCGATAGCTGGGTCTGGCCAACTCGGTTTCTGAATCCCTGATAAGCAAGGAAGAAGAAGAGGCGATTCTTTATGACGGGACCTCCCAGCGTACCGCCATAGAGGTTCTGGTGAAAATTGGGCCGGCCGGGAGCGAAGTAACTGCCATTCGTCAAAAAAGTGTCGCGGTAAAACTCAAATCCGCTTCCGTGGAGGGAATTGGTTCCGGACTTGAGGACCTGGTTGACGATGGCCCCGCTGTTGCGGGCAAACTCCGGGTTCAGCGTGCTGGTCACGATGTTCTGTTCCGCCAGGGCATCGGGGTTGACAGACAGGCCTTCACTCTGGAGGGAGGCATCTGTGATGTCAGCTCCATTCACCAGGTAGGCATTGCTCTGCGTTTGACTGCCGTTGGATGCGAAATTGCCATACCGGTCACTCGATTCCATAACCCCGGGCGCAAGCTTCTGGAGGCCGGTTACATCGCGGCCGAGAAGTGGGGCCTCCTCCATCTGCTGAGCCGTAAATACCTGTTTCAACTGGCTGTCGGCTGTTTCCACCTGCACCGCCGCCGCCTGCACCTCAATCGTCTGCACGGCCGAGCCGATCGCCATCCTGGCATCGACTTCGCGGTTGGCATTAACGTCCAGCGTCAGTCCGCTCGATGTGAACTTCTGGAACCCGGAGGCAGTAACGGTGACAGAGTAAGGGCCACCGATCTGCAGCTGGGGAAAGATAAAGTATCCGTGGCCGTCTGTAGTCGCCGTGGTGCTGATACCGGTACTTGTATTCACGATCGACACGGCGGCGCCGGGAATTGCCGCATCACTGGTATCGGTCACTGTGCCGTGTACCGCGGCGTAGATGTTCTGCCCCTCCAACGCTTGAGGCCGCCCGAAAGCCGCTGACAGCAACAGGAGAACCGCAAGACGCGCCGTAACGGCAACGACAGGAAAGCTGCGAAGGTATTGCATCTTGATTCCTCCATCTCGCGGCGTGCTCACCACGGTCAGATACTGGTGCAGATTTCGAGACCACAAGATGCGATCCCGGAAAGAAACTAAATGTGTTTCGTTTAGCTCTTGTTCTCTCGTAAGTTCGATCGCCCGACAGAAAGACCACTCAGGCTAGTTTGAGGTTCGCGGCAAAAGGTCTAACCAGCAATAACCACTTGCGCTGATTTCGGTGTGACCACTCAGCCTGTGTGCGGAGGGGAATACCACACAATCCAGGTGCAGGCACCGATGTGCAACCATAAGGCCAAAATCGAGCTCGGCGTTTTGTTCTGTTGACACAGTTAAAACAAGGTCCGGTTAACTGGCTGTGAATGCAGCCGGAGAGATCGTGAGGAGATGGGCGAGAGAGTGCCTGGAGAGTCACTGAGGAGATGTCTCTCTCCCGCCACCGGCTGATTACCCTTGCCGGAAGCGTGAAAATCTCTGACATCCCGGACGATCTTCGTGAAAATCCTACGGATTTCCATAAAATACCCGGGTCGCTCGTGGATTCCGGAAGTTGGGGATCAGGGTCAACCCAGAACACGAGGTAAATACCTGCCGCTCTCTTTCCTATCCTGAAAAACCAAAACTGTGAACCCGGGCGGAGCCGCAAGGAACCGTCTAGATCTGGCGCCAACCGATGGACCTCTGAACGGAGGCAGCGATTTTCCTTTGCCGAAGATCGACGTTAGAGGGGAAAAAGCTTTGGCAGCTCCCCCAGGTTGCTGGGGAGAGACAGATCACCGGTCGGGAGATCGTCCTCTCCAGTCAGGAGACTTGTATCGCGGTTTAATACATTCGCCTGTATGAAAGAATGGGACTCGTTGCCTGGTTCCTATGATTTATTGAATATTCACGGTTCGAGTGACCCATTTTCATTCAAGCGCTCGATCAGCAATGTACTGATTCGGTGCACCTTAACAAAAGTTGCATGGGTACTCCACTTTAGTTCCATTTAGGCACCTCAATTGCTTACTAAGGTTCCGTGAATGTTTGTTGGTGCCTGAGGCTGGATTTTTGAGGGTCAACCCTGATCCCTGGATCTGGCATTCACTGACACCATCGCCGCGGGCAAGCTATAGCCTTCCACAGCTTAGGGCCATGCCGAACAATTAAATTTCTCATCCCGGCCCAAGTCGCCCGTGGAGCAATTGCTGAAGGAGATATTGTGACAAATACTAAATTTTTCAATGGCACATCAAAGGTTGGCGCCACCCTCATCCTGTTGGCGTTCGCGCTTGTGGTATGCCTGCCAAAGCTCTCAGCCCAGGAACTCTCCGGAACGAAGGGCGGCCTTCAAGGTGAAGTCACTGACGCCACAGGTGCGGTGGTGCCGGACGCATCGGTAACCATCTCGGGCAACGTCGATAACCGCAAAGTGACGACGAATGCGGCTGGACACTGGGAGGTGGTTGGTCTGACGCCAGGCCTCTACTCCGTCATCGTCGAGCGTGAAGGCTTCAGCAGGACGCAAGCTAAGAGCGTCGAAGCAGAAATCAATCGCGTCGAAACCGTGAATCTGGTTCTCAAGACGGGTGCGGTTGCCGAAACCGTCCAGGTTGACGCCACGACCGTCGGCATCGACACCGGTTCTACTGCGCTCAGCTCGAACCTCACCGACACCTTTTATAACCAGGTGCCCGTGGCCCGGAATGTCGGCAGCCTTTTCTATACCGCTCCTGGAGTTGTCAATAGCGGAGATGCCGGGAACGCCAATCCGTCCATCGGTGGTGCGTCAGGCCTGGAAAACTCGTACATCGCCGACGGCGTAGACATCGGGGATGCAGGCTACGGCGGCCTTGGGGTCTTCAGTCCGATCTATGGTTCGATCGGCACCGGTCTCAACCTCAGCTTCATTCAGGAAGTCCAGGTAAAAGAAGGGGCTTTCGAACCTAAATACGGAAAAGCAAACGGCGGCGTTTTGCAGATCGTCACCAAGAGCGGCGGCACGACGTATCACGGGGCGCTCTCGGCTTTCTTCGGTCCGCCTCAGTTCCAGGGCACCGATTATTACGCTGACAATTTCTTCGATCGCGTCAATGTTCGCGGACACGTTTATTCCCGGCCGGAATACGATGCCGCCTTCGAATTGGGCGGCCCGGTTCCCATCGCCCAGCTGAAAGACAGACTGTTCTTCTACGGCGCTTTCAACCCTGCTTTGAATCAGGTGCAATGGCTCGCCGCTCCAGGGTCGGGCTTGCTTGCCCATGGCGGTTTCTCCAATTCAACGACGGCCTTGAGCTGGGCGGGTAAGTTGACCTTCAAGATCAACGATGCCACATCGATTGATGCATCCGCGTTCGGCGATCCCTCCCATACCAACAAAGGTCTGCAGGTAGCCACCGAGGACTCATTTCCGTTCAACCCGAACCTCAATCAAAACAACCAGGGTGCATTCAGCCTCTGGAAATACGGCACACGCAGCGAGGTTGTGCGTTTGACGAGCGCCATCAGTCCAACCTGGGACGTGACGATTGCGGCTTCGGCCAAGCAAGGCTTCTTCAATGAGAACGGTTTTGCGGATCAGTATCAGATTTTTGACTACTCCAATGCTGTTTCCGCATCCAGTTTTAACGCGCAAGGGCTCGGCAACTATCAGAACCCAAACTCCAATAATTACGGCTTCGCCATTGACACGCAAAAGACCGTCAACTTCCATGGCTCGCATACGTTTTCAATCGGCTGGAGCTTCTCGCGCGCAATCTACGACAAAATCAACGGATATAGCGGACCGTTCTACAGCTTCCCCGCAACCAATGACATCGGAGCCCCAGTCACCAACGCAGGGCTGGCTGGAGCGAGCGCCAGCGCCGCCTTCAACCTACTCTCTGCTACTGGCTTGGGTTGCGATCCAAAACTCTGCCCCTACTTCAATGGCACCCAGGTTTATCTGTCCCAGGTGCGGGGAATTTTTAGTACCCCCCACGACTTCTCAGCCAGCGGCTACCACGCCATCTACGGCAACGACGATATTCAGATCAATCGATTTGTGACCGTCAACGCGGGCATCCGTTGGGAAGAAGAGCAGCTCAACGGCCCTAACCAGCAATACGTATTTAACGGCAATTGGTCTCCCCGGCTGGGCATCAACATCGATCCCTTTGGCGACCGCAAGTCGAAAATCTACTTCAACTTCGGGCGGTACACGCAGGCCCTTCCTTCCGACGCGGCGATTCGAGAACTGAATCAGGAATCCGATATCTATGCGGCTAGCTGGGCGCCTCTATCGGATGGCAACGGAAATGTCATCGTGGGACCGAATGGCACCGTTGTTCCGCAACTCGACGCGGCGCATCTCATCAGCGGCGATCCCGCAGCGGGGCAGGCTGGCCCAGCTGTATACACCCAGGGCTCCGTACCTGAACTGGTGGCGCCCAAGACCAAGCTGAACTACGAAGAAGAGTATGTCATCGGAGTAGAACGTCAATACCGCGGCTTTGTCTTGACCGCTCGCTATACGGATCGTCGCCTGCTGCGCATCATCGAAGATATGTCGGGAGCCTCGCCTGAGGGCTACTACGCAGGCGTTCCGCAACTCTTCCGCATCGGCAATCCTAACTCGAAAGCCGATTACTTCGTGAACGCGCAAGAGGTGCCGTACACCTACATCGCTGATCCCGATAAGACGGGTTATCACGGCCAGCCGGCGAATTGCCCACTGGACTCGGGCCAGCAATTCAGCAGCACGGGCGCTCCGTTCGCCCAGGCGGTTTGTGTCTTGAATCCTCCTAACTCCACGTATACCGCCGGCGCCGGAACCTATCTGGGCGGCACCGACGGCGTGTCTGACGGATTCGCCAACGCCCGCAGACACTACCAGGCGGCAGAGTTTGAGGCCAACAAGAATTTCAGCAATCACTTCCTGCTGAGAATGAACTATCGCTACGCCAACCTCTGGGGCAACTATGAGGGCTTGGCGCGAAATGACAACGACCAGTTCGACCCAGGCATCAGCTCGCTCTATGACTTCACGACGGGAATTCTTGGTGAACTGGGAGATCAGTATGTGCCCGGTTGGTTGAATACGGATCGTAGGCACAGTGGCAACCTCTACGGGTCCTATGTAATGCCCAAAGGTTTCCTGAAGAACCTCACCACCGGTATCGGGCTCCGTGGATCGAGCGGAATCCCCATCACCGGCCTGGGAGCCCATCCGGTTTATACCAATGCGGGTGAAATCCCGCTGGAACCTCGTGGATCTCTCGGACGTGAACCGGCCACGTACCAGTTGGACCTTCACAACGACTATCCCTTCTCGCTTGGCGAAAAGTACAAGCTCAAGCTGGCTTGGGATATGTTCAACGTAACCGACTCTCGCTTCCTGACCGCAAAAGACCAGGATTCGGCTCTTCAATTCGTGCCCGGTGTTGGTCCGGTCCTGAACGCGGACTTCCTCAAACCGCAGGCGTTCCAACGGGCATTTTATGCACGCGGATCGATCCGGTTTGAGTTCTAACTCCTACCGGCAATCACGGCAAAAGGGAGGGCATAATCTGCCCTCCCTTTTCTATTTCTCCGCCGTCTCCGCGCGCTCGGGCCTTCTCCCGCAAAGCGTAAAATAAACGGTTGGTTCTTTTGAGCGATGCAGGCTCATGCTTAGAGGTTTATTGAATTGCAAATTTTCCCCGTCATTTTGCGCCGTCATGCTGTTGTTGCTGTCCTGGGCCTGTTGCTTTGTCCTTCGCTGATCTGGGCGGCCAAGCAGCCGCCTCTTCCCGAGCCTTATAAGCACTGGCTCGATGAGGAAGTCCCCTATCTCATCACAGACGAGGAACGAAACCTCTTCGTATCGCTCCCGACGAACGAAGCGCGCGACCGCTTCATTGAAAGCTTCTGGAAAATAAGGACGCCAGACCCGGACTCGCCCGTCAACACAGTTCGTGAAGAACATTACCGGAGGCTCGCCTTCGCCAATGCCAAGTTCGGCGGTCCCAATGGTTGGGCCTCAGATCGCGGCATGGTGTACATCACACTCGGGGAACCGAAACAGCGGGCCGTCTACCGTAATACGAAATATCTGCGCCAGATGGAAATCTGGTTCTACGAGAGCCCGAGTAGCGCACTGCAATCGTTTTTTTATGTCGTTTTCTATAAGCCGACCGAGGCGCAGGATTACCGGCTCTACTCCCCGTATCTGAACAAACCGGAAGCACTGATCGCCAGCACCAACGCGGTAAACGATGAAAAAGCCGCGGTGCATATCATTGACAGCGATCTGGGGCCGGAAGTAGCGCGTACCGTGATCTCCCTTTTGCCAACCGAACCGGTGGATGTAAAGGATCCCGAACCATCTCTGCAGTCCGACACGCTGCTTAACAAGATTCGGGATTATAGGAATCTGCCGCAAAACCTTGAATTGCTTGCCATCCGGCGCAGCCAGGTTGAAGGAGTCTCCCACCGTATCCTCCTCAACGATCAGTTTGCCGATCTAGCGGCCGTGGCTACCCGCGATTCGTCGGATTTGTCGAGCATCCACTATCTATTCCGTTTTTGGCACCCGCAGGATTTCTCTCTGGCTCGGCAATCCGACGGCCGCTACTACTACTCTCTTCACCTGGAGAGCCAGCTGCTGGGTCCGAACGACAAGGTCATCTATACCGATACGCAACAGTTACAGCACATTTTTTCGCAACAACAAGTGGACGTGATCAAGCCGAAGAGCTTTGGTATTGAAAACCGGCTTCCCGCCGCACCGGGCAAATATCAATTGCGCGTGTCGCTGACCAATGACCTGACGCACCAGGTCTTTAGCCAGACTCGCGCCGTGGTAGTCCCGGCATTTACCACGGGCCTGGGTCTCAGCAGAGTTTGGTTTGCTTCTTCCCAATCTCCGATTCCTGATTCGAATCGTGCCTTTCCCTTCAGCTTGTCCGGTACGAAAGTGTGGCCGATAGGCTCGGATAATACCGCAATCCCCACGGGTACGCCCGTCCGCTTTCTCGTCCAGATATGGGAGCCCCAGGCCGACCCCTCGAGCTTGTCAGGCAAGAAATTGAATGTCGACACTCTGATTGGCCGTTTGGGTCTGCCCGACAAATATAGCGACAGCGCTACGATCGACCGCGCATCCTTTGACGCCGACGGCAACCTGCTCTACGGAAAAGATCTGACACCAGCGTTATCGCCCGGATCGTATCGTTTGGTAGTCAAGGTGACGGATCCCGAAACCGGGCAAAGCACGGCGGAAGCCGTCAATTTTGATTTTCACGGGCCTGATGCGTTTCCGCTCTGGACGGCGCACGCCGATACCTTCGGCAAACATCCGGACAACAACGTCAACCTTTACCGCAGCGGCCTGTGCGCGCTCGCCCAGGGTGACGCAATCCTGGCGATCCGATATTTGAAACCACTGGGAGAGACCGGAGTCGAGACCCATGAAGCCCTCGACGCCCTTTCCCGCGCCTATCGTATGGCGGGTCAGACGGACCTTGCGTCGGCGACCGAGAGGCGCCGCGACACTCTTCCTGCTCAGCATTAGTCTGGATTCAGGCCGATAGCGAAATACGGCCTGATCCTCGCCGAGGTCGATGGCGGCGGGCCTACTTAACTTCCTCCGGACCGGGGTTTGTGCCGGTGAAGGGCGAGCAGCACGGTTCCTGAACGGGAGCGAATTCCATGAACTCCACGCGGGTGAGGTCAGGGTCGTAGAGGTTGAGCTGCGTTTTGCCGTCGCGGCCAACTTTGGACTCGGTGCAAGCCGCTCCCTCACACTTATTCTTCTGCAACTGGGCGATCGCATCAGCCATGTGGGCTACCCCGAGAGAAAAGTGGTCCATCACGCCGGCCTGCTTGAGCGTTGGCGTTGGGGAGGCATTCAGCATGTACTCCACCCAATCGGTGCCGTCAGGCACCTGGGCACTCTGCCAGTCCACTGCGCTCTCGGTTCTGCCGCCGTGCCAGTAGGGGCGAAAGCCCAGAATGCCCCTCCAGAACGCATCCTCTTTTGCCGCATCCCGGACAATGAAACCAACGTGAATCATGCGGCGGCTGGCAGCGTTCGGGGTTAGGGTTGACTTGGCCACCGATTTGTTGGAACCGGCTTGCACGAAGAAAACCAGGTTGCCCTCCGGATCTCGGACCGCGAACTCGCCGGCCTTTAATGGCACTTCCACCTTAATGCCGTGAGCGGTCAAATATGTTTCGAGCTCGGCCACGTTTCGGGTAGTAAATCCAACTGCGGCGAGACGAACGTTAGCCTCCGGCGGCGCCGGCGAAGTCAGAATCTCGACCCACTGCGAATGGTTCACGGGATAGACCCACGTCTTGCCGGATTCCAGACGTTGAAACCCCAGAGTGTCTCCATAGAACTTCTGCGCGGCGTCGGGTTGCGTAGTGTAGAAGCGGCCGAAGGCAATTCCCGTGATGGCGGGACGCTTCATTGTCTGTGCCCCAAGCGGGCCGATATTGGCAAAAACCAGCGCAAGCAGCAGGACTCGTCTCATCATCCGAAACTCTAGTGCATTCGACCGTCCTGGTCAAAATCAGCGACCGGCGGCCGATTGCGCCGGCGATCAATCCTCAATAAACTTCCTCTGCAAGCGATGTTGCGGTTTTTGGCAGCTTCCAAGGAGACTGCGTGCGCCTTTTTCGGATGTTCTTCTTCCTTTCCCTGGCTCTTGTTACCAGCAATCTCAAAGCCCAGCAGCAGGCGACTAACATGCCCCCGCCGCCGCCGCACGCCAAGCAGATCCACCTGAAGCACGTTCTGGTGATCGGTCAAACCAAGGGCTTTGAACACGACTCGGTTTCGGCCGCCATGGCCGCCATTTACGACATGGGCAAAGAGAGCGGCCTCTGGGACACCATGCTGCGGACCGACACGGAACTCCTCACCAAGAAAGACCTGAAGCGGAATACCAAAAACCTGGACTACTTCGACGCCGTAGTCTTCGCCAGCACGACCGGGGAACTCGACCTGGACGACAGTCAGAAACAGGATTTCATGTCCTTTATCAAGGATGACGGCAAAGGTTTTGTGGGCATCCACGCCGCTCTGGACACCAATTACAAATGGCCCGAGTACGGCGAGATGATTGGCGGCTGGTTCGATCAGCACCCATGGATGACCTTCAACGCGCCGATCGTCAATGAAGACCCGGACTTCCCCGCGGTTCGCCACTTTCCCAAGGCCTTCGTGAAATACGACGAAATCTATCAGCCCGAAGATTGGTCCCGTGACAAGGTCAATGTTCTCCTCAGTTTGGACCCAGGTAAGCTCAACTATGAGAACAACCCCCGCATCCACCGGCAGGATCATGATTTCGCAGTAGCCTGGAGCAAGATGTACGGTAAGGGAAGGGTGTTCTACTCTACTCTCGGCCATACCGAAGAGGCGTGGGAGGATCCGGATATCCGGAAGATGTATTTTGAGGCGATCAAGTGGTCCATGGGGATGACGGACGGCAGCACAACATCTCATCCGCGGCCGGCGGCATCCCGATGAGCATAAGGGCGGTGTCAAAGGGATGAGGAAGTTTCGCGATTTAGCGCTACTCGGGGCGATTGCCGGGCTGGCCGCCTATCAAGGCAGGCAGTTACACCTTTACGCGGCGACGAGCCAGGCTCCAGCCACAACACAAAACGCTGGGCCCACGCATGGTGGCGACACGGCCGCCTCCTCCGCGGCGGCCACTGCGGGCGGCGGCGTCTTCCAGCAGAATTGCGCTTTTTGTCATGGCCGCGATGCCGGCGGTGGCGAAACCGGGCCCGATCTTACCCGATCCAAGCTGGTTTCCTCCGATGTAGGCGGGGACAAAATCGGGGATGTCGTGCTGCACGGGCGGCCCGACAAGGGAATGCCCGCGTTCCAGCTCCCCCCCGAACAAATTGCGAATCTGGCCGCCTTCATCCACTCCCAGCAGACCAAGGCCATGTCGCAAAGCGGCAAGCGAAAGGGAGTCGATGTCGCTGATCTCCAAACCGGAAACGTGGAAGCGGGCAAGGCCTACTTCAACGGCGCCGGTGGCTGCTCGAACTGCCACTCACCTACCGGCGACCTGGCAGGCATCGCATCCAAATATGAAGGCTTGCAGCTGGAAGAGCGCATGTTGTACCCCAAGGATGTAAAGAACAAGGTGACCGTCACCCTGCGCTCTGGAGAAACGGTTTCCGGAACGCTGGAGTATCTGGACGAATTCACCGTGGGACTGCGGGACGCTGCGGGTACCTACCGTTCCTGGCGAGTGAGCGATGTGAAGGTTAAGGTCGATGCGCCGGTAGAGGCCCACGTGGCGCTCTTTCCCAAATACACCGACGACGATATCCACAACCTGATGGCTTACATCCAGACGCTACGCTAGGGGCGATCCATATGAGACTGTTCAAAAACGGGTTGCTTATTGCCTTGATCGCAATTGCGCCAATAGCATTTTCTCCTTCGGTGAGAGCTCAGAATGTAGACTCCGCAACGCTACTGCATCCGCCTGCGGATAGCTGGCCCGGATACCACGGCGACTATTCCGGGCAGCGTCATAGCAAGCTCGCACAGATCACCCCGGAAAACGTCGGTGACATGAGCCTGGCCTGGGCCTTTCAAACCAACCAACCGGCCGAGATCAAATCCACTCCGATTCTGGTCGACGGGGTGTTGTACTTTACCGTTCCGGACAATGTCTGGGCCATCGATGCGCGCTCAGGCCACCAGTTGTGGCATTACACTTATCCGCCGAACAAGGGCGATCATATCGGCCAGCGCGGCGTTGCCATTTATAAGGATTCGATCTACTTTGTCTCTCCCGACGCGCACCTGCTCTGTCTTGACGCCAAAGACGGCAAAGTCCGCTGGAAGGTCGAACTGGCCGATGTGAACAAGGGCTATTGGGCCACGGAAGCGCCCCTCATTGTAGGCAATCACGTGATCGTGGGCGTCGGCGGCGATATCGATAACCTGCCCATCTTTCTGCGCTCCATCGATCCGGAAACCGGCCAGACACAGTGGCAGTGGAACGTCACTCCTCCGCCAGGCCCCGGAGTAACAACCGGCGGCACGACCTGGATGGCGGGGACCTATGATCCCACACTCAACCTTATTTATTGGGGAACGGGAAACCCCACGCCCGTATTGGCTGGCGACGCTCGGCCAGGCGACGACCTTTACACCTGCAGCATTGTGGCGCTCAACCCGGACACCGGCAAGTTGGTGTGGGCTTTTCAGCCTTCCCCGCATGACACGCATGACTGGGACGCAGTTGAGATACCCGTGCTGGTCGATGGGACCTTCCATGGGGAACCGCGGAAAATGCTGTTGCAGGCTTCGCGCAACGGCTATTTCTTCGTACTCGATCGCACCAATGGCAAGAGCCTGCTGACCACCACCTTCGGGCCAGTGAACTGGACTTCGGGTGTCGACAAGGAAGGTCGCCCGATTCCAAATCCGGCTAAGGAACCGGCGCCCGACGGCCGCCTGATTGCACCGGACGAGGGTGGGCTTACTAACTACCGCTCCCCCAGCTACGATCCCAAAACAGGTCTCTACATTTTGAGCGCCCATCACGCCTACAGCCTTTATTTCAACAAGCCGGCCGACGGCACATATGGCTGGGCCGGCGCAGACTACGGACTTTGGGGCAAAGGAGTGCTGGAGGCGATCGACTATAAGACGGGGAAGATTCGCTGGTCCCATGACCTTGGGCAAGGCTCTCCGGGCGCGGGCGTGTTGACCACCGATTCCGGCCTCACCTTTACCGGAGATACCCCGGGCAACTTCCTCGCCCTGGAGACCAGCACCGGCAAAACGTTGTGGCATGCGGGCTCGGGCGCGCGTATCGGCAGCTCCCCGATCACCTATGAACTTGATGGCCGCCAGTATGTGCTTCTCAGCGGAGGCAGCGTGCTGTTCGCCTGGGCC
>JBARKD010000959.1:0-4510 GCA_049800615.1 Acidobacteriaceae bacterium
TCTGTGGATACCGAGACACCGATATCGCTCGCGGAAAAGCCGGCCAGATTCAAATCGGCGATCGCATCACCGGCGGACTTCTCAGTGAGAAAAACAGCTGCGATGAGTGGGATATCGGCGTTGCCAAAAGCTAGCTCTTGCGGAGTCTCCATCGAACGTTTCCTCCACCACCTAAGATGCGATGGCCTGGAAAATCAGATGCCCCTTAGGGCGCTTCTAATGGTCCGGGCGCTTTTACCGGTGCAAAATATCCGCAATAAAAACAGCCCTTACCCCTTCTCATGTTCCGGATGGCTACACCCCGGAAATGCGCCGAGATATGCGTTTCCGATGTAGCCCATGTCTTTGTGGATGCCGATTGCGGAAGTGTAGTAACCATCGACCGTCATTTGCTTCAGCACCACAAAGAACCGGTCCAGGTCGCTCTTCGGATCCTCCTCGTTCAGCGAAGCTTTGTGCAACGCATCAGCAAGGGACGAATGTTCGGACTCTTCCCGGATCATGCGGATTCCATCTCGCCACTGCTGTTGAACCGCAGCGGCGCTGAGCGCTACCATCAAGTCGGCAAACAAATTTGTTTGCGCCTCATGCGCACCGGGAGAGTGAGCATCGGCCGGAATAATCATTTCCATAACCTGATCGAGAAGCCGGCTCTCTTCTTCGGTAAAGAATCGCTGGGTGTAGGCGGTCGCCGGTGGGGCGGCCGGGGGAGCCTGCATATGCTCCATCGACGCGCCTGGCAACGCGTTTAACTTCTGCGAGAGAGCAGTCAGTGCGACAATCTTGAGCACCGCTCTTCTTTCCATGGTCTCCTCTGCATCAGACTTCGCTATGATCGCGCGTCCGACTGCCCCTTTCGCATCTCCGGCTTGACCGTACTAAAGTTCGCCCTTCCGCCGTTGCTCCTTGATAAAGTCAGAGGCCCGCAGCGAGAGGGCCATAATCGTGAGCGTGGGATTCTTCTCGCTGGACGTGGTGAAGCAGCTTCCGTCGGTGACGAACAGGTTTTTCACATCCCGCGCCTGGCAGTAGCTGTTGAGCACCGATGTGCGCGAGTCTTTGCCCATGCGCACCGTCCCCACCTCATGGCTGGCAAAGCCGGTTGGACCGGTGCCAAAAGTCGTGAAGACCGTGCCTTTCATATGTGAGCAAACATCGAGCATGCTTTGTTTGGACGCCTTCCACAACGCCTGATCATTCTCGCTAAAACGGAAATGCACCACAGGCGTTGGAATGCCATGCGCGTCCACCCGCGCCGTATCCACGGTCACATGATTCTGATATTCGGACGTGACTTTTCCAAAGGTCCCGAAGGACAGAAATCCAGGTTGCATTTTCCGTACCTGTTCCTTGAAGCCGACCCCATATCCCGGCAGCCGCTTGGCCTGGTAGGGAAACATGTAACTGGAATAGTTCACTTGGAATCCCCATCCCCCGGCATAGCCGGCCTTGCCAAAGAGCTGGTTGTACCGCGGCACGTAAACGTGGTCCGTGGCCCCATCCTGGTTTGAAGGCTTTTGGCCGGCAAGTTCCTCCAGGTAAATGCTTATCGATTCCCCCAGGTGTCCGTTGAGGTAATGGCCGACCTTGCCGTTGGAATTGGCGAGGCCGTTCGGGTGTTTGGAAGATCGTGAATTCAGCAGAAGCCTCGCCGACTCCACCGTGGAGCAACACACCACGATAATGGATGCCTTCACCTGCTGTTCTTTCCCCGTCTCGGTGTCGATGTAGGAGACTGCCCTCGCCCGGCCCTCGTGGTCGACCAGGAGCTCGCGTGCCAATGCATTCTGCCGCAACGTGAAATTACCGGTCGCCTGAGCCTTGGGTAGCATGCAATCCGGAGTGCTGAAGATCGAGCCCACATCGCACCCATCCATGCAGTGGCCGCAATAGTGGCATGGCGGCCTGCGATCGTAAGGCCGCGTGAGCACTGCCTTGCGCACGGCAATGAGCGGGATGCCCATCGCGTCCGTAGCGCGCTTCATGATGTGTTCGCTGCACCGCCAGGGGATGGGCGGCAGGTAGCTTTTGCCGGCGGGCAGAATCTCCAGGTGATCGTCGTTGCCGCAAATTCCGATGGTCTGCTCGATCCGCTCGTAGTAGGGGGCGAGCTCCTCGTAGGTAAGCGGCCAGTCTTCCTCGATGCCCTGCGTGGACCACTCCTGGAAGTCTCTTGCCGCGTAGCGCAGGGTGACCGCATTCCAATGCAGGGTTCTACCACCGAGAACACGAACGCGATCCATCGAGACGTTATCGCTGTCCACGTAGGTGATAGATTGCGCAACGTCCCCTTGATAAAAGGGCACCTGCTTTTCCCTGCGATATCCGCGGAAGGGCAGCTCGTAAGGCCATTTGTGCGACAGCAACTCGGAAAAAGGAACGCGGCGGCCGGCCTCCAGCATCAGAACCTTGGCCCCGCCTTCGCACAGCTCTTTCGCCATGACGCCGCCCGCGGCCCCGGACCCAATCACGCAAACATCGAATTTCTCGTTATCGCTCAATACTTCCGCTCATGCGTCGGCAAATGCAGCGGCGTATCCGTTACGATGACGCTTTTTGGCCGCCGCTGTATCTTCGCGCCAGTTTACACCGTTTGAATAGCATCGAGCGACGCCGGGTTTTGCCGACGGCCTAAGGCAGGGGTCCTGGAGCTTCCTAAATGTCCTTGACTAATTCGTCGACGATCGTCTGTACCGCCACATAGGGATCGGGGCCGTTATTGCTGGCCGCTTCCACCGAGAAGAGGCCCTTGTATCCTACCTCCTTCGAGATCTGGATGGCCGCGGCCTCGTTGTATCGTTCCGGATCATAGTGGGCATGGCTGCCTCCCGAGGAAAGCGGATACATGACTCGCAGCCCGGCCGCGCGCGATGCTTCGTCCGGAAAGTTTCCGATATCCGGGTTGGCGTGCGCCCCTGTCGCTTTCAGCACTTCGACCACGACTTCCCAGCCGGCGGTTGTGGGGTGGGGCGCAGTTCCCGGCGGCGTCGGACGGCGGCCCCCGCCACGGTTTTCCACTGTGACAAATACTTTCCGCGTTTTGCCGTACTCCACCATCGTCTTCAGCGTAGCCTTGGCTGTCTCCAATACTTCCGGAGCCAGCGTACCCTGGTTGATCATCACCCGCGGGCAGTCGAGTATGACCGCATGGTCGATCCACTGCTTGGTCAGGTCGATGGTCTCCAGTCGCACATGCTGCTCGGGCGAGGAGATATCGAGGGGGCCGAATTCGACGTTGATTTGGTTCATGCGCGTTTTTGCCTGCTTTACCCGGTCGCGTACTTCTCTCAGGTAGGGCAGCTCGGTGGAGGCAAAGTGCGTGTGCTGAAATTCGACATAATGGATGCCGTAGCGGTCGGCAATCATCTGCGGAACGTCCAGAATTTCCAGGGTCCTCTGCGCATCGTCCGGATGATCCGGATTCTTCAGGATGGGGTTGAAGCAAAGTGTCATGATGGCGAGACGATCCAGCTTCGCCTGGTTAGGCCGGCCCTGACCCAGGAACTTCACGGTCATGCCCGCAGCTAACCCGCCCACAATAAAGTCGCGGCGCCTCATGCTATTTGCCTCCTGCTGATTTCTTAGAACTTGTCTCATATATGGGTCTGGGGCTTCTGGTTGGACCCTGAGCCCCGCTTCGAGGGCGGGTCTCCTGCGCGGCCTCTGCGAAATTTGTCTATTTATGAGACCAGTTCCAGCGTCCTGGCCCCGCCCTGCCACCGGCTAGACGGTCAATTGGCGAAGGTAGGGAACGCTGGCCTTCATGGCATCCAGGTTCATCTCCACAAAGTAGTTCTTGACGCCGCCGACTTTGGCCGCGGTAAAGATCTTCTTCCAGTCGTAATCGCCTTGACCGGCGGCAACCATCTTGTGCTGCGCGGCCGACCAATCCTGCACATGCATGGAGATGAACCGGCCGGGATACTTTGTAAAGTACGCCACGGGATCGTACCCCTTGTTGATCGTCGAGCACTGAAATTGGAACTTCACCAGTTTCGGATCCAGCAGCTCCAGCAGCAAGTCGTACGTCCGCTGGCCATTGACGCTCGAGAGTTCGAAATCTTCGTTGTGCAGGCCCTGCTGAATTCCCGCCTTGGCCGATTGCTCCGCGAATTTGTTGTATTCATCCGCGGCCTTCTTCACATCGTCCATGGTGGGCTGTTTCGGCCCTTCGAGGCTGGGCACCATCATTTGCGTCAGCCCCACATCCTTGGCCCAGTCAATGCTCCCCGCCATGTTACTCCGCAGTTCGTTCATGCTGAAATGCGCGCTTTCGCATTTCAGTCCGGCACCCTCGAGAATCTTGCGCAACTCCGGGCCCTTGTACTTCGCGATCACCCCAAAGCCGGAATTGGCATAGCCGACCGGCGAGCATAACTCCACCCGTTGAAAGCCGGCATCTCCCAGTGTCTTCATTGTCCCGGGAAAATCCTGTGCTATCAGGGTCCGAACGGTATAGGTCTGACACCCGATGGGCAATCCCAGTGGATCCGCCAGGACCTTGGGAACG
>JBARKD010000960.1:0-10222 GCA_049800615.1 Acidobacteriaceae bacterium
GAGCTATACCGTGCGCCTGTTCCGCCCGTGAGCGGAAATCCTCGACGGTACGTGGAAATTTCCTTTGGCGCAGCCCGAGAATTGAACCGCTGTTTCTGTGATAGGGGAGAGGACGCGAAGTAGGACATGATGACCACGTTGGCGTCTCCTCTCTGATCTGCGCTGCCTTTGCGTGCGTAGACCACACTCTGGACCAAGGCAGCTCTCTATCTCATTGACTTGGCCGTCCTGACCGTCTAGACCGGTTTCAGTCACCCCTCAATCGGTCTTCTGAAAAAGAACACCGCGGGCTCTTGCGGAGGATAAACTCAGGCCGCTCACTTGTTGGCTGGCATTTCTTTGAAAAATGATTGTGCCGAGGTCTTCATTTTCAAATTGATCCGTTGCGATGGGATTCAGCTTGAGAGGAGGATTCCAATTAAGGCGAAGCAAGAGACTTCCCCCTTCGATCGATAGGGTGTAGACCGCACCAACCTCTGCGCTTCTAAATCGCCCTGTATAGGTTGCCAGCTGCGCATTTGTCAGATGCAGGTCCTCGATCCTCTTTCCAGCAAAGAAAGTATCGCCGTCCATCACCAGAGTGGCACTCATATTCCCGCCTGACCCATCGAACGTTATCGTTCCCGTACCAAGGTCATTAAATTGGTTCGGTCCGACCTGTCGCAGGTCGGCGCCCCATGCCATCAACTTGCCACCCGAGGACGTAAAGGAATAGAGAGAATGATTGCGCGGATCGAGGTATTTTCCTGCAAACGGGGCGGGGTCGGGAAAACGGGGGGTGTTAGAAGTTACGCCGGCGCCCGCCGCAGGCCCAAGGCTCTTTTCCAGGTAAATGTCGGCTACTTTGCGTGTCATTCCCCATGTGTTCGCGCTCGATAGATTGCAAAGGCATAGAACGGTAAACCGCTGCTCGGGAAAACGCAGGATTGCAGTCCGATAGCCATACAATGCACCATCGTGCTCCACGATCGATAAACCACGGTACGCGCCCAGTTCGAGCCCAAGAGCATAGGCGATAGGCTTTCCACTATTCAGGACGCCGGGTGTCTGAAGCTCTTTGAGCAGCGTTCCCTTTCCCAGCCTGTTGTTATAAAAATTGCTGTCCCACAGAAGAAGATCGTCCACGCTGCTCATCAGTCCGCCGGCGCCCACAATATCAAAGCTCGTTGACCAATCGACAAGAAACTTGCCGCCCGCGCCCGTATCGTAGGCAGAGACCCGTCCGGGCAGGACGACACTGTGATCGTCGTAGTAACGCGTGCTTCCCATGCCCAGCGGACGAAAAATATTCTCAGAGGCAAACTCGGCGAGCGACTTTCCGGTCGCGCGCTTCAACACTTCGCCAAGCAGATAGTAGTTCGTGTTGCTGTAGATGAATTCGTCCCCCGGCACGTTATTGAGGCCCTTTTGCCGTGCGATGAGGTCGATGATTTCTTTGTCGGAGTGTATTGCCGATGCGTCTCCGCCGGAATATGAAAGCAGAGTCAGAAAATCTCTGAAACCACTCGTGTGGTGGAGCATTTGCCGAAGCGTGATCGTGTGGCCGTAATCCGGGAGTTCGGGGATGTACTTCCGAATGTCATCGTCAAGGGAAAGAAACCCCTGTTCGGCAGCCAACACAACGCTGGCGGCCGTAAACTGCTTGGAAACAGATCCCATGTAGAAGACTGAGGCGGGCGACAGTGGAACCCTGAGCTCAAGGCTGGCAGCGCCGTATCCCCTACGGTAAATGAAGGCGCCATCCCGAATCACGCCCAGCGCACAGCCTGGAGAGTCTGTCTTGTCGTAGGCGGCGAAGATCTGATCGACTCTTTGCTGACTATTCTCCGCCGCGGCGGCAAAACCAAAGAGAAATCCTATATAAAGCGCCGCAACGCTAATGGTCCGCATGGAATCGCCTCCTCCGCAATCTAGGTTCTTTTTCCCTCATCGGATCGTCCCGGTTCAGAGGCAAGAGCCGCCAACGGGCATGGCGCGGCTCAATGCGAACTAAGAGCTATACCAGTATCCGGGAGCGATCTCAGAAGCTGGACAGCAAGAATTCTCGTGTACTTGAAAGTACTCTTTCCTGCGCGGCACGGTTAGGCAGAATACGGGCAATCTCAACGGCTCCAACCATCGTTGAAAAGATTACAAAAAAGCTGCGCTCTTTGTCCTGAGTCCTGCGGCCTGGCATAAAAGGGACCATTCGATCTTTGTACTTCACAAGCTCAGTAAAAATTTGCCCCTTCATTCCCGTTTCGACGCGGGCCATCTCGGGGGCAAGTGCCGGGAGCGGGCAGCCCTGTTCGATGTGATCGCAGTATTCCAGGCTCAAATAGGCCTTCACAATCGCCTTCCACGGCGCCTCAGAAGGCGACTGTTCAGCTACAGCAGATAACTTGTCAGCGATCTCCCGGAAGGCCTCCCGTAGCGATTCAAGGAGCAGTTCATCTTTGCTCGCGAAATGTTTGTAAAAACCGCCATGCGTTAAGCCGGTGTCGCTCATGACCGCTGCCACCCCAGCGCCAGTCAGACCCTTTGCACGTACCCGGCGAGACGCGTCGTTCAGAATCTTCCGTCGGATTTCGGCTTTGTGTTCGGGTGGGTAACGCATGTTCTTTCTTAGGATGCCGGGAATCATCCCACGATGCAATCGAAATAAAAAGCATCTATAGGATTATTGACGTAATCCCATAGAGCCAGAGGGAGGAATTCTGCATGTCAGACTCAGTATTGGTTACAGGTGCAGCCGGTGGTCAGCAGGGGGCGACCGGCCGCCTCATTACGACGCTTTTACTCAAGCAAGGGATGCCAGTTCGAGCGTTCGTGCGTAAGGTCGATGCTCGGGCCGATGAACTTCGCGAGGAAGGCGCCGAAATCTTCGTAGGGGACCTGCTCAATCCGGGCTCGGTCCAGGAGGCCCTGAAAGGCGTACGCCGAGCCTACTTCACCTATCCTGTCGCTGATGGGTTGATGGAAGCAGCCACGATCTTCGCGGCCATGGCACGCAGCCAGAGATTGGAGCTGGTGGTTAACAATTCGCAATTTCAAGGCACGCCGGGAGACACCTTCTTTCGCGATCTCGTGGTTGCTCCCACCCGTCGAAACTTACAGCACCGTCTGACCGATCGGGTTTTTGATTGGGCACAGGTCGGAGCCGTTCACATTCAAGCCCCTCCATACTATGAGAACGTGCGCGCACTGGTCAGCCGCACGGTATCCGAGAAAGATACGGTATTGCTGCCGTGGGGTAATGGAGACGCCGCGTTTCCGCTTGCAGGGGGCGAAGACGTCTCCCGAGTTGCCGCTACCCTCCTGGCGAGCACAAGCCTGCCGTCGCGAAAAGAATATCCACTGGTGAGCGAGGCGCTCACGGTACACCAGATTGTCGAAACCCTTGGCAAAGTGCTTGGACGGCCACTTCAGTATGTGCCAATTACCGATGAGCAGTGGGCCGATGCAGTGAAGGAGCGAATCAATGCCCACGCAGTCGATCATCTCTCCCATCTCTGGCAATACTTCAGAACTCGTGAACACCAGGCACGGCCTACAAATGTCATTCATGAGGTAACCGGTCGAGATCCGCAAACACTGGAAGAGTTTTTCCAGGCGAATATCAAATTCTTTAACCCCCCGAATTAGCGACGTCGTCGCCGACATCATGCCGAAGGACGGTGCATGATAAGTGACTTGGCCGGTTGGCGGCAATTGAGATACTCCAGGCTTGTCTGGTTCTGACCGATCGGAGTAATCGAATCGTGAGTTGTGCCAAGTCAGCTTGACGCCGCCCGTTCTGCCCTATTTACAATCTACGAATAGATCCAGGGCTCGATACTCACCGACACGAAATGTGTGGATTGGGTGGGTTGGGTAGATTGAGAGGATCGGATGCGGAAAAATCACGTCAAGATCATCGCTTTAACCTTTGCCCTGCAGATTGTCTGGCCTGGCGCAGGCCGGCAGGCAGTCGCACAGGCCGGAAAAGCCGCCTATCCAACGATGGCTCCCTTGGATCAATACCTGATATCCGACGAGAAATCCGAGATCGCGCTGGCTCGCAGTGCTGCACCCGCTTCTATTTCCGATGGAGCCGAAGTGATGGTGCTCGGACCCGAGGGATATAAAACCGCGGTGAAGGGCAACAATGGCTTTCTCTGCATCGTGGAGAGATCGTGGGGGCAGGGCACGAATGAGACGGAGTTCTGGAATCCGAAGATGCGCGCACCCCATTGCTTCAACGCCCAAGCCACAAGGAGCTTTGCCCCCATCTATCTGATGAAGACCAGGCTTGTGCTGGCAGGAAAATCGAAGCCTGAAATCGCGCAGGATATCGCGACGGCACTGGACAAGAAGGAGTTGCCCGCGCTGGAACCTGGCGCGATGGCTTACATGATGTCCAGGCAGCAGTACTTGAACGACCGGGGTAAAGGCTGGCATTCGCATGCGATGTTTTTTTCCCCCGGCGACATGACGAAGAGCTGGGCGGCCGATGATCCGACCTCGCCTGTCATGATGGCGAACGACCCGGAGGAACGTGTGACGATTCTTTTCGTCCTGGCTGACAAGTGGTCCGATGGAACGCCGTCTCCGTTGAATATGCCGTAGAACTTGTCTCATATATGGGTCTCATATATAGGTCTGGGGCTTCTGGTTGGACCCTGAGCCCTGCTTCGAGGGCGGGTCTCATGCGCGGCCTCTTCGAACTTTGTCTATTTATGAGACCAGTTCTAATCCGCAGCTTGCGGTTTTCCGGCGCCCCGCAGAAGTCGACTCGCCTCATTCCGGGCGTACGTTTAACTCAATGCAGACTGGTAAGGAACCCATTCATCTCACGAACGACCTGAGTTTCGTTGGTGAGGTACACGTAATGGTCCGCGTTCGGAATCCGGACGACACGGGCGCTCGGCACGCCGCGGCTGAAGGCGTCGGCCCAGGCGGTACAGCGTGCTGTGTCCTCCACAACCAGGGCGGCTTTGCGCGCGGGGTCGCTGGCTGGAAAGCGGTCCCAGTTGTGCGGACAGGCATAAATAGCGAGTGCGGGAACGGGAATGCTCGTGTACTTCTGTTGGCCGAAGTTGAGAGCGGCCCCCACCGGCGAACGCGGCGGCAGCGGAGGCATATTCGCGATCTCCGCATTACTGTGATGAAGAACGGTCTCGAACTTTGCCATGGCGACCTCCAGTTCCAATAACTTCTTCTGCTCGTCGACTCCGCCGGCTTCGATCTCGTCCAGACGCCTCTTGATGTCGTTCATCTCGATCACCATCGACGGGTGTGCGGGATCATAGAAAGCAAAGCCAGTTGCAGCGTCGAGATAGATGAGACCGGAGACCTTCTCCGGAAAGCGGCTACCGACCGAGCTCAACTCCTGGCCCGCAATAGAATGCCCCACCAGCACTGGACGCTCGATGTGAAGCGCCTGCATCACCGCAAGAACGTCATCCCCGAGGTGGTTCGCCGAATAGTTGCCATTGGCCGGTGCGGGTTTGCTTGATGCGCCAAACCCTCTTCGCGTGATGCCATAGACATGATGTTGCCCGGCGAACTGCGGAGCAAAGCCGTCGAAGCGATGCGCGGTATCTCCAGCCCCGGCGAGGAAGATGAGCGGCCTGCCGGAGCCGCCCCAATCCAAAACTTCAAGCCGAACACCTGGTTCCACCGTGACAAACCGCACGGCATGAGGAGAATGGTCGGCCTGGTCGGTCTGCTCATGCGCGTACGGCTCGCTTACACATAGCACCATAAGGGTGGCAAGACACAGCATCATGTTCTTCACGTGTGATCTCCTTCCATCTACTACCGTCCTGGCGATGAAAGCTGTGGCGAGTCCCGCCAACGTCTCGATTCCGCCGGAAGGAACAATAACCATCGCGAGCATGTTCATGCTGCGGAGATGGGAGTACAGACAAAAGGCGAATGCGGCGTGCCCCGGCTTTAGCAGTCCGTTTCAGCCTCCACCATGTACTAGTACACTAGTACATGGCAACAATAATGTCGAGATGAAAATAATTTGACGAGAACGAGGCCATGCACTCAGGCACTCCACAGGATTAGTTCTCGTTTGTCAGTACTTGAGTACAATTGCACACGTAGCCGCATGGCCGCGTCCGCACAACCTTGCCTGCCCGGACAGCTCTGCGACCGGTCAATCCTTGAGAGAATGCGGAGTAAATGACGCCGGAGGCCGAGCATGATTCCGAATCGTCTTCTGCTCTCCGCTCTTTGCCTCGCGACTTTGCTTTTCCCTCAAGCACTGAGGTCGCAGACGCATTTGGCCGTCGAATCAATTGCGCTGAGCATGCACTCCCGGACTGCAGATTTTAACTTGATCTTGCAGTCCAAAGACCTTGAATGGAAAGCTGCGGGTGATAGCAAGAGCAAAGCAGACCTGATATTGACCGCAGCGAGTATCGACAAGCGAGGAGATGTTCTCGTCTGGGGGCGGGAATACCTTACGATCACGGTAGATACGGAAGATCCGGCAAAACTACCTATGGCGAACGCGCGATTTTCGTCCAAGGTAAAGATTCCGTCAGATACGAACAAAGTTCGGTTCTTGATCCAATCAGCAGATGAACGAGAAATCGGCTCAATTGAGGTTGACCGCAAGACAATCTATGCCGCTTCCGAACGCGAACCAACACCGGTTCTTCCATGCAGAAATCGCGGATGGTGCTGGCCGTAGCCGTAAAATGGGGTTATAGGTAACTTCCGCCCCAGAAGCAGGTACCAGCCATCCCGGGATCAAGGAACTGGGCAGACGGCACTCACTTTACCGTTGCCTATTGGTGCGCGGAGAACATTTCGTCATGAGCCTCCTGAAACTGTGCCAACCGTCTCCAGGTTGTCACCACCGCTGCGCCATCGCCGCTCTGTTGACAATCCCAACCGGCGCCCCTACTATATCCGCAACGGATGTATTGGACTCATGGAGACACTAACGCCGGCGGTCTTCCATATCCTCCTGGCCCTTGCGGATCGAGATCGGCATGGATACGGAATCATGCAAGAGATCGAAGAGCGGACCGATCAGCAGGTACGGATGGGTCCGGGTACGCTCTACGGTACCTTGAAGCGTATGCTCGAAAGCAGTCTCATCGAAGAGTGTGATGAACGCGTCGATCCGGATCTTAGTGATGAGCGACGAAGGTACTACCGGATTACCAAGAAAGGCCGCCGTGCCGCGGCAGCCGAGGCCGAACGACTTCAGGCTCTTGTGCGTATAGCTCGTGCCAAGTCAGTTTTGAGGAGCGCGTGGCTTGGGAGAGAGCGAGGATGATTTCAGAGGTTCTGTATCGAATTCTGCTCAAAGCCTATCCTGCCCGATATCGGCACAACTACGAAGAAGCCATGGTGCAGTGTTTTTGTGATCAGCTTCGCGCAGCAGACACCTCGGGCAAGCAATTTCGTCTATGGTTCCGCACGATGATCGATTTCGTGTTGAATGTTCCAGCTCGCTACTTGGAAATACAGCTTCGCACTGCTCCGGGTTTCTATAGCGAACGGGCAAGGCGCGCGATCTGGATGGCAGGACTTGAAGCTGGCTCGTCCTTACAAGGGAACGTCGAAATCCCGCTGCTTGGTGGGGAAGAAATCGGGCTGGAGCACCTTCTCCTAGGCACGCTACGCAACGATCAGGAACTCGCCAATGTTCTTCTCGGAGCCCACGGTACGGAAACAATCGCTCGCTCGATCCACGCCCAGCGGGCGCATCCGCGCCGCTCTCTTCGACCCCACTATCGCGACCGTCCGCCACTTAGTGAGGGCTGCAAGAAGGCTCTCGCGAAGGCCGCGCAAGAAGCGCAGGACTCGAACACGAGGGTGAGTTCCCGTCAAATCCTGTTGGGAATTCTTCATCAGGATTCGAGTCTGGCTGCTCGTCTAATTCGGGAGAACGCCCTCGATCTGTCGTGTCTCCGATCCAGCTCAGATCCCCCCGCCGCGGGGCCGGAAGTCTGAGCAGCGCATCGCACCGAACTAACTTCAACGTGGACCCACTCGACAGTACAAGCGCTCCCACGGGATCGCGAGGATTGAATGTTCGCTCGCATCGCACTGCTAAACGATCCAACAATTGATACTGGACTTTTTACTTAGAAGACCACCACCCTCCCGAGACGAACGAGTACGGTAGGCTCGGATCGGTCTGAGGGAGTCCCTATTGACCGTCTATAAGAGACGTTGTATTCTCTTATAGATGATCTATAGGAGTTGGCATGGCGCCGCCCCAGTCCGATCTTCTACCAGGGACGCTCGATTTGTTGATCTTAAAATCGCTTGCACTCGACGAGTTGCACGGCATGGGAATCTCGCGCCGTATCGCACAAATCACGGATGGGACATTCGATGTAAAAGCCGGCTCATTATTTCCCGCTCTGCACCGGATGGAGGAAGCGGGTTGGCTCTCGTCTTCTTGGGGTGAATCGGAAACCAACCGGCGCGCCAAGTTTTATCGTCTGACCAAGACCGGCATGCGACAGCTCCATACCGAGGCTGAGCGATGGGAGCGAATCTCCGTCGTGATGGCGAATGCCGTGCGAGCGACGTAGGAGGCTGATCGTGATAGATCATTTGCGAGCCTTCTGGCGCAACATCTTCAAGCGGAAGACTGCGAACGAGGACCTTGACGAAGAAGTCCGGAGCTATCTTGAGATGACGGCGGCGGAAAAGGTTCGGTGCGGAATGGCTCCAGAAGCGGCTCTTCGCGAGGCCCGCAAGGAACTTGGCGGTGTGGAGCAGGTGAAACAGAGGGTTCGCGATACGAGAGCAGGAGTCTCCGTGGATATCGTGATGCAGGATGTCCTATACACTTTGCGGACCCTTTCGAGGAACCCAGCTTTCTCGTTGGTGGTGGTGCTCACGTTGGCCTTGGGCATTGGCGCGAATACCACGATTTTCACTATCGTGAATGGTGTCCTTCTCAAGCCCTTGCCGTACCCGGAGCCGGATCGTCTTTTCATGCTTTGGGAATCTTCACTCACCGAGCGCAATCTTGGAACGGTAGCACCATCGAACTTCTACGACTGGCGCGAACAAAGCCATTCCTTTGCGAAAATGGCAGCAATTGACCCATATCCGGATTTCATCCTCAAGGTCTCAGGCCAAGCCAGGCGCATGGCCGGGGCGGCCGTGAGCCATGACTTTTTTCCGCTATTGGGAGTTCATATGGCGGTCGGCCGTGACTTCCTTCCGGAAGAAGATCGCCCTGGCTCCAATCAGGTAGTCATTCTGAGCTACTCGACCTGGCAGAGCCTCTTTGGCGGACGGTCAGATGTGGTCGGAGGTCTTCTTAGGCTCAATGATGCGGATTACACAGTTGTCGGCGTGCTTCCCCGCAACTTCTCTTTCGTGAGTAAGGCGTCAGACTATCAATCACGGAACAGATTCGATCTTTGGACACCGTTGGCCCTTCCGTCTCCTCCCGAAGCATGGCAACGTGGAACCCATTCACTGTGCGTATTCGCACGGCTCAAACCAGGCGTAAGCCAGCGAGAGGCTCAGGCCGATCTTAACCATGTAGCCGGGAATCTGCAGCGTCTCTATCCGAGTGACGACAAAGGACGAGGCATTACTGCTGTTCCTCTCGCACAGCATGTGGTGACTGACGTTCGGGTCGCACTATTCACCCTGCTGGGAACCGTAGGTATGGTATTGCTGCTGGCCTGCGCCAACATAGCCAATCTTATGTTGACGCGCGGGGCATCACGTAAGAAAGAAATTGCCGTGCGCATCGCCCTGGGTGCCAGCCGGAACAGGATTGCTCGGCAGCTCATCACCGAAAGCCTCGTACTCGCTGTGACCGGCGGCCTGGTGGGATTAGCCTTGGTGTTTGTTGCCGTACCTGCCCTTGTCCGTCATCTTCCGGCAGACTTGCCTCGCACATCGGAGATCATGGTCGATTGGCGTGTGCTTACATTTGCGGGTCTGCTGTCAGTTTCGACCGGGATCGTATTTGGACTGCTTCCCTTTCTCCAATCCCGCCGAATCAGCCCGAATGATTCAATGAAGCAAGGGGGCCGGGGGATGGCCACGGACCAATCCGGACGGCGGAGTGCGCTGATTGTTGGACAAGTGGCGGTTGCGCTGGTTCTCTTGACCGGAGCGGGTCTCATGACGAAAAGTCTTTGGGAACTTACGCAGGTCTCTCCGGGATTTCAGACAGAGAACATTCTTACGGCGCGCCTTTCATTGCCGCCAGGGTATACCAACGGGAACGTCTATGGAACCGGGAAACATCCCC
>JBARKD010000961.1:0-1897 GCA_049800615.1 Acidobacteriaceae bacterium
ACCTTCCACATCGGGACCAGGAACACCATGTGACGCTGTTGGCCGGTGTACTCCTGCGTGATCTGCAGTTCGATTGCCTGGTTGGTATGACGAAGAGCGGCAAATAGCGGAGACACCGGCTCTCGGACTTGAAAGTCGATAGGACCGTGTTTGATCTGGATGACCACGTTGCGATCGAAAGCGCCATCGAGGGCGCGGAAGTTGTCATAGCCGGCCCGGGCGCGGTCGGCCTTGAGGTCATTCCAGTCGAGGTGATTGTTGTAGACGAAGCCGCGATAAAGCACTACGCCGCCGTGCGGCCGCAGCGCGCGGGCAACGGTATTGGCCGCCTGCGCCGGAGTGCGGTGGTATTTCGAGGGGCCGACGCGGCCTTCCGAATCAGCCTTGATCACGAAGCCGGCAAAGTCAGGAATCGCTTTGTAAATCTCGTCCACCTTCTTGCGCCACCAGGCAGCGACACCAGGGTCCACTGGGTCGAAGGTGCTCAGGTGGCCCACCGCCTGTGGGCTCGAAAGATCGACAGCAAGCGACATGCGCACGCCCCAGGGGCGAAAGGCATCTGCGATGCGGGCAAGCTCGTGAATCATCTCCGGGTCAAGCGTGTGCAGGTTTGAGTTCACGTTGTTGACGGTGGCGCCGTTGATGCCCACCGAGGCCAGCAGCCTGCCGTACTCCGAGACCCGGCTAAGGTCGGACCGCACGTGGCCATTGTCGAAAAAAATGCTCCGCCCGGCGTAGCCGCGCTCGATGCTTCCATCGAAGTTGTCCCACTGGTTCACCCAGCGAATGGGCGAAGAAGGGGCATCGCTGTTAACCGCAATGGGTCTTTCTTGCGCGACCTGCTCCAGCATGCGGAAAACGCCGTAGAGTTCTCCACGGTCGGTCCCGCCAACCAGTACCCAGTAGTGGTGGCCCTGCTCCGCAAATTGCGAGAGCGAGAAGCCTTCTGGCGCGATCGACGACGGCGGCTTCCACTTCGGTAACAGATGCCGAATTTCTACACTCGTGCCCAGGATGAAGGAGTCAGCCGCCGGGAGCGTTGACGAAATCTGCAGGCTTTCGCCCAGCATCGATTGCAACCCCCGGGCCAGTTCATTGGCCGCGCTGCGGGAACCGGCAGATGGGCCGGTGATGACGATGTGGTGAGGGATCGTCCCGTACTGCTGTGCTACCTGCAGGGGCAGGGCCGCATAACGCAGCCAGCCCTGCTCCCCGGTCTCTCCCCGAACACCAGGAGCCAGGCAGAAGACACTCAAGACCAGAAGGCAGACCGCACGACGAACGCGCATCTTTCCTATCTTAAAATCAATCCATGGCCCAGCACATTGGAATCGTCGCTTGTTCCGCCGAAGGTGCCGCTCTTTGCTACCGCTCAATTTGCGTTGGAGGCGCGGACCTTCTCGGTCCCCACGATCACCCCGAGATCTCGATGCACACCCATTCCCTGGCCGAGTACATGAAATGCATTGACCGCGATGATTGGCAGGGCGTGGGCGAGCTGATGCTCTCCTCCGCCAACAAACTGGCCAAAATTGGCGCCGATTTTCTCATCTGTCCCGATAACACCATTCACCAGGCGCTTCCCCACATCGAAGGGCAACTGCCACTGAAGTGGTTGCACATTGCCGAGGCAGTCGCTGCCCAGGCAGTCGGGCGCCGGTTCCGCCGCCTCGGATTGACCGGGACGCGTTATCTGGTCGAAAGCGACGTGTACCCGGAAAAGCTCAAAGCACGTGACCTCGAGTACATGCGCCCCAACCCGGCCGAACGCGAAGAAATGAACCGCATCATCATGGATGAACTGGTCTACGGCGTCTTCAAACCCCAAGCGGTCGCAACCTTTCAGGGGGTTATGGAACGGATGAAAAATGAAGGGTGCGACGCCGTGGTCCTTGGC
>JBARKD010000962.1:0-2035 GCA_049800615.1 Acidobacteriaceae bacterium
CGCGAATCCTTTGCGGCCGTGGTGTTCCCCTGACAACTGAGGCAATAAGCGGTCCACGGAATCGCCCTCAGACGCTTTTCCGCAATAGAATCGCCACACTCCTGACAGATGCCGAATTGTCCGCGGCTTAGGCGATGGAGTGTTAAATCGATAGCCTTCAGCCTTTCGTACGCCAGGTTATTTTGTAGAATCAAAACGAACTGCTCATGACGAAGAGGGGCTTGATCCTCGACCGCCACGCGGTCGCTGTGCAAAGTTTCCAAGCGGCTGCGGAGTTCACCTTGAAGTCGCGCCTTCTCCGCAAACAATAGTTCCTTGTACTGTTCTGACCTGTTCCCGGTGGCTTCAGAACTGTCGGTGCGCAGTGGCTGATACATGATTTGAAACTCCCTTCCTGTTATCGACTGGCATGTCGATTGCATTTCATGATTGCGAAGCGATGGTTCTATCGGGAGTATGACCGAAAGTTCTTTAAAAGCGCCCAAAACAAGCCTCTCACTCGCGGTACGTGCCTGTAAATTGCCGCGAGTGCCTGCCTTGAGGCAATCGCGTGTCGTGATCTGGAAGGTCGTATCTGACGTGGGCCGGCCAGCTAGATTTGGAAGCTTGAGCATGGCCCGAAGTTCCGTCGACAAGTGAATCTTGGTGGCTTCACCGCATCCCCAACCGATGGAGGGAGAGATCACCATGGAGAGAGGGCGCTTAGGGCGCGCAATTCAAGTTCGTGTTCTGCTCGCAGCCAATCGTCTTTAGCGGAACCCCCAGGACAACCTTTCTCTTGCCATCGACCGTAAGCCCGAGACGCGATCTCTTTCTTGCTCGAGCGTTGTTTATGCTGGCGCACGGCAGAAGGCTGCTGACGATCCATTGACCCTGCGAAGTTACTTTCTCTCGATTTGCTCATTGTGCGCTTCTTTCCTAGTTGAATGATTGGTAACGAATTACAGATGTACGTCCGCAACCGCTGCCGTCAACAATGCATGCGTCGTGCCAACGCGACTTCAGGACACCAAAGGGTGACAGAAGCCTAGAGCCGACATCGCATTCCGATCAAAGGAGTGGACTGTTCCTTATGCGGAAAGCCGGGATGCCTCCGTCTCCCACTTTCGATAGCAGTCTTCACGCGTATGCGGCAAATGGCATCGACCCCTATCAGGGCGGGCAAAAAGAACCTGATAAACCAGTAGTTTGCCGCGTTGGAATGCCACGGCCGATCCTGCCATGTACAGCAGCCAGATACGATATGTTTTCTCTGAAACCTCCTGAAGCACTGCCCGCCGATTCTGCTGCAGCCGTTCGACCCAAAGACAAAGCGTCCGCTCATAGTGTTCCCGGAGATTCTCTACATCCCGAACTTCCAGACCGACAGATTCCGCCAACTCCAGTTCCCTGGGTAGCGTGACGAGATCACCGTTAGGGAAGACGTATTTATCTATGGAAGAAACTCTCTGGAACCCTAAGGACGCTGAGTGCACAATCCCGCTATGGAGAAAGAGACCATCGGGCTTTAGTAAACCGCGGGCAATCCCAAAATACCGCCTCATGTTTTTCAAGCCGACGTGTTCGAACATTCCGATGCTGGCTATCTTTTCAAACCGACCTGAAGGACCAGGCACCTCACGATAGTCGCGGAACTCCACTGCACACCTTCGATTCAATTTAGCCTGCGTAATTCTCCGGGTCGCCATGGCGGCCTGCCTTCTACTCAACGTGATTCCTCGAGCTTCCACCCCATAGCGCGAGGCGGCATGGAGAATCAAGCTGCCCCAGCCACAACCAATGTCCAGCAAATGATCGCCAGGGCTGAGTCGTAGCTTTCTGCAGATCAGTTCCAATTTGTCCTGCTGTGCTTGATCCAAACCATCGGTGGAGTTGCGAAAGTACGCGCAGGAGTAAGCAAGCGTCTCGCCCAGCCATGGATGGTAGAATTCGAAAGGTTGATCATAGTGGTACGAGATCGATTTTTGATCTCGCGCTAGCGAATGCTGCCAAACGCTGCGCAACCCGTGTATCCATTCAGGAGAGACCTGCGCAG
>JBARKD010000963.1:0-2297 GCA_049800615.1 Acidobacteriaceae bacterium
GGCGCGGGCGCAGCAATTCTCCAAGGCATTAACGGCCCGGCAGCGCGATGTTATCCAATTGTTCGCAGAGGGCTACTCGATCAAGCAAATCGCCGATCAGCTGAACCTGAGCCAAAAGACTATCGAATTCCACAAGCACCACATCATGCAGTCGTTCGATCTGAAGAGCAATGCTGAGTTGGTGCTGTTTGCCCTCAAGCACGACCTGATCGCGATTCCTTGTGAAACTCCGCTGCCCTTCCTGAAGACTGGCCAAGCGACCTACCCGGTTATACCGGGTGCTATGGGAGGACCCTAGCTGTGAGGGGGTTTGGTGGGATCGAAAGGTGAAAATCCCGTACCGATGAACAGCCGGTCGCGCAAGACAGTTCTGATGGCGGGCAAAAGCTCACGCGAGGCTTTCACTTTCAAAACAAAACCCAGAGCGCCAACGCTCATCGCTTCGTGCACAATCTCTGGCCAATAGTACGAGCTCAAAAACAGAATTCTTGACGCGGGTGCAACCTTGCGGATTTGTCGAGCGGCTTCCAGACCGTTGAGATTTGGAAGCCCGATGTCCAGCAAAATCAGGTCGGGTTGCAATTCTTCACTCTTCTGGACCGCCTCTAAGCCGTCCGAGCATTCGCCAATAATCACCCGATCCAAGTGTGTTTGCACAATCGAGCGAACAGCTTGCCGCCACAGCGGCGAGTCATCCACAATTAAAATTCGACTACTCAATCTTCAGAGGACTCCTTCAGGGGAACGTTCACCTCCGCCATTGTTGGCCGGCCGAACTCATTACTTCTGAGAGTGACGCTTAATGCCGACTGGATCATTGCTCATGAGCAACGACGAAGCAGCGGTTGGCAGGTTCAGTTTGTGGAGGCGGACCTCAAGACCCCCCTGCCCCGTCAGTTCACCTTTGCTGACCCGGAGAAGATCAGAGATCTGGCACGCCGCGGAGAAGCCTGGGGCGACTCGGAGAGCCGGCAGCCGCGATACACTGGACAATAGTAGCGAGGTGCCCTATGGCGGAGTCGTCTTACTGGGGAGTTAGGTGCAACGGCGACAAGTTTCACGCGACGAAACAGATAACATCTTCGGCCACCGAAGAGAGGCCAGATGTAGGTACGTTTTCGATCGTATGCGGACACGGCCTTGGTAAAATGAGTCCGCAGGAGTTCGGTCCCGAACACTTGGTGAGGCAGGAATTACCCGAACTCATACCAGGCTTCAAGACGCACCCAGCCTTCTTCGGCCCCTAAAAGTGTGGCGCCCATACTACGAGCCCGGCGAAGACCATCAGTAGTCGAAAGTCATCTCTTCGCATAAACCCACATTATGCGCCCACTGCGGTAGGTTCACGGAACGGCCTCAACTCCAGGAGTTCCTCCGTCACATATCCGGCGGTTGTTCCGTCTGAGAATGTCAGAAGCAAACCATCCTCGCCGTCGCGTTCCACCGTCAGTATTTGTATCGGTTCGGCCATAGGGAAGGTGTACCCCCAAAGTTGAATCTCGGGCTGAGCCGTTTTGCTCACTCTGGGCGGGTTCTCAGGTCGAGGCACTGTGGGCGGGTCTGCAAGCTCCTCACGAGCGACGTTGGCGCGCAGGGTGATGTGCGTCTCGGAGTATGCTGTGTCGCATGATCGTAGCGATTAAGATCGTTCCCAGAGAAGATGGCGCGGCCTACACTGTTGTCAGTGAGGGAGATCGAGTCTGGCACAAGAAGTATGCGTCCATGGAGGATGCGACCACTGAGGCAGTAGAGTTGCAGATCATGACGTCAGACGATAAGCAGCGTGGCGACATGACTCAACCCATACCGACCTACGCTCAAGATTTTACTTGGTCATCAGTTGAAGTCAATCTTGGTGAACTTAAACGGCGAGGCTTTCGTCTGGATGACTGAGCCCACACCGTACAAGCCGGCCGCCTTACGCATTCAGCGTGACCATCGGCGAAGCATGCAACCGAAAGATGCGGAACTTCCTCGATCTAGCTGACAAGCTGAAGATGGATGTGACCGACCTAATGCTGCAATGCAATACTGTCGGCATGTCGCGCCACGGACATCCGGACCATCGTGTCTACATGTCGTTCTTCCTGAGCCGGGGCTGGTACTGTCAATTTCTTGAGACGGATCTCAAAACGCCCCTGCCCAAGAAGCTGACCTTTGCCTCAGCCGATAAGGTTCGAGAGCTGGCGGAACTTGGGGGAGCAATGACTAACCTTGAGAACAGGCGGACGTTTGAACACGAGATCATCCACGGGCGCGGTGGCGTGTATCTGAATCTCACACAGACGCAGTATGAG
>JBARKD010000964.1:0-3235 GCA_049800615.1 Acidobacteriaceae bacterium
CCATGAGAAAGAGGCTGGTCAGCACATGGCCGGCCGCCAGGCGATCGCGCTTGCTCTCAACATCGCCCATCAGCAGCCGGTAGAGCGTGGAAGATGGGTGGCCACTGACGAGACCTGTGGGCACATCCTCAATGTTTGCTGTTAACGGGTGCGGCGGGGGCGGGGTTTTTTCAAAACCCCGGGTGTTAAAACCCATCACCACCACCGTAAGGGGCGAGTCGGAGCTGTTACTTAGAGTATGCGGAAGTGTCGATGGTAGATAGAGATAGTCTTCTTTGTTAAGGGACACGGTTTCGGTTCCATACTTGACGGCTGCCTTTCCGTCGAGGACAACATACACCTGGTCTTCGTCTGGATATTGAACCGGGGCGCAGGCGCCGTTGGGGTCGACGACCGCTTCGCCATATAGAGCAATGCCGACAACCACGGAGGTATCCGCGTCTCCCTGGCCGAACAAAGGCTTGTAATGGCAGCTGGCTGTCGTGAGGTCGGATTGTTTCGCTTTGGCCGCGGTGCTATCGCGATAGAGAAAGGTAGGGTCGATTTTGCGCTCGTCGGCATGCGCACTGAGGCCGCTTGCAAGTAGAGCAATGAGTAGGGCGGCGTGCCGCTTGCCCGGATTCATGCGGTTTTGCTTTCCTTGCGGGCGGTGGCAAGAATCTGGCGCAGGCGATTGCCAACGGTAAGATCTTCTCCTGCGCGCAGCGTCATGGAGATAATTTGCAACTGATTTGGATGGGCTTCCTGTTTGCTTTTTGGATCGTCGCCTTCGCGGACCACTGGTACCAGGCTCGGATTGGTATTGGTCAGCACTTCGATACGAGGTTCACCTTCGCGTAAATGTTGGTCGCATTGAGCCACAGTCAAGCCGAAGCGCGTCTCATCCCACGTGACGGTCAAGGTGGGGTAGCTATTGCCCTCTTCAGGGATGGTGATGTTTGTCGTTACTCCCGGCACCGTTTCTACTAACTTCGCGATGCGTTCGACCCGGCCCCTCCACTCCTTGTTCAACGCGTCTAGATCGGCGTGCGACCAATACTCAACCGCCGCGAGCATGCCGATAATCTCTTCTTTGCCCACTTTCATAGCACGGCATACTGAACCTTCCCAGGGATTGTTGTTGGCCAGGGCGGCATCGATCAGATGCTTTCGGCCTAACAGGATGCCGGAACATTGCGGCCCGCGCAGACCTTTGCCGCCGCTGAAGCAGTAGAGGTCGACGCCGAGTTTGGCGTAGCGAGTGAGGTTCTCGAATGGCGGAATTCCGGCTGCATCATCCAAAAGCAAGGGGACCCCTGTACTGCGCGTGATCGTCAAAGCATGCGAGAGGCGCTCATCGCGCAACGTGGTGTGGACCATGGCTGTTTGCGAAGTAATGGCCGACTGCAGATGGTCCACTCCGTGGGCGAGCACCAATTTGCCTCCGGCCAGGCGGATCGCGCTGTCGAAAGCGCTGCGGCCTCCCAGCATAACGACTTCGCTTTTCAAGCCGGTGGTGTCGGGTAATTGCCAAACATTTTTGGGATCGGAACCGGCGATGCAAGCTGCGGTCGCGACTGCCATCGCGCCGGCTGAACCAGAGGTCACCATTCCCGATTCGGCTCCGGAAAGCTCGGCGAGACGCTTACCCACCCCGCGCTGCAGTTCAAACATGTCCACAAAGTGTTGCGATGCATTCTCCACTGCTCGCTGCACTTCCGGGAGTTCGAGTGAACCGCTCAAGTAGGTCCAGGTGCCTCGGGCATTGACAAAGGGCCGAACACCCAGACGCGTGTACACATCGGCAGACGAGGATCTTCCTGCGGTAGCAGCTACCGTGTTCGCCAGACTGCGAGAGCCAATGGTGGCAAACAGAGGAGCTGCTGACAGCAATTTCAGGAAAGATCGGCGGTCATTATTTTGGAGTCCAGGTTCAGGCAACGGTACTCTCCTTTTTGAGTCCAGCAAATAAGAACAGAAACGGTCATCGCTATTTGGAACTGGTGGTCATGGGGGAGTGACGATGGCGCTCAGGGGTATCTCCAGCGTGCCTGCGAGGTTGGCATTCAGGTCGTAGACTCCGCCTCGCAGGGAGGAGCCATCTTGAGGGGCATCGATTTCGAGGAAAAAGTTGACCCCATTGGCCTGCGCGAGTGCGTAACGCCCCGCATCCAGATTCAGGTTGATTTGCCGCAGCATCCAGTTCAGGGGCTTACCCTTGCGGTCGTAGACCACCAGAGCCGCTTCGACGCTGACATGGCGATGGCTGTCGGAAGCCATATCGAACTGCAAGCCCTTCGCGGGGATCATCAAGTCCACCGAGTAGCGGGTGAGCGCGCCTTGCAGGTTGGGATTATCTCCGCCCTGGCCGGGTATGCCTGCCACCGGCTTAGCCGGTGCGGAAGCCGGAGTTGTTTTTGGCGGGGCATTCCGACCCGTCACATGCACCGTGAAAGGAATCTGGGTCGATTGCGGCAGGCCGGGGCGAAGGAATGGAGCCAACGGGTCAACAGGCGGTTTGGGGGCCGGATTGGCGGCTGCCTGGATGCTCTTCGCGGTGTCTGCGTAGTAGCCGCGACGGTAGTCGAGTTGGTAGCCGCGCGAGGTGGCCAGCTGCACTTGAATCTTCCGGAACCTTCCATCCGTGGCTGGGTTGGTGGTGGTATAGGTCAACGTATAGAAATTCGATCCGTGGGCGGCAACGCGGTCCATGGCGTCCGTCAAACCATTGGTGCCATAGAAAGCCGCACCACCTGTGTCTTTCGCGATCAGATCCATGGCTGCATGGTTGGCGTTACGTTCCTGAGCCTGCTGCTGGGGTTGGGACATTTGCTGTTGTGTCAGGCGGCTGTCGTCGCCGGCGGTGTAGAGGGTGTCAGCGACCACCCCTTCAGCACCGATGGGATAGATGGCCACTTGGGCTGAGGCGAGCAGCGCATCCGTCTTATGGATCTCCGCCTGATCGTCGCGTTCCGCGCCAAAACGGTCCGGCAACGAGGGATCTGGAAAGATTGCAACCGGAAAGGCGCCCGAAAACCAGGCAACATTTTTTCGTCCTGGAATGCCAGCGAGATATTGTGCGAGCTGCTGAAATGCCTCGAGCGTGAGCTTTATACGCTGATCGCCCCGA
The DNA here is from genome assembly GCA_049800615.1 of Acidobacteriaceae bacterium. Taxonomy (GTDB): domain Bacteria; phylum Acidobacteriota; class Terriglobia; order Terriglobales; family Acidobacteriaceae; genus PALSA-350. The sequence continues at coordinate 3,110 of JBARKD010000964.1, forward strand.
GCGGCGTTCCCTTCGGCCTCAAATTGCTTCATATCCGCGGCCGCTTCGGGGGCATATGGCATCAGAGCGTCGATCGTCTCCTGGGTAGCGGCTGCTTCCGCTGTCGATTGCAGGAGGGGCGAGATC
>JBARKD010000965.1:0-2790 GCA_049800615.1 Acidobacteriaceae bacterium
GAGCAGTTCCGCAAAATTCTGGCCATCGATCCCAACAACAGCATGACCCTGAATTATCTGGGCTACATGCTCGCTGACCGGGGCGTGAAACTGGACGATGCGTTGACCATGGTGCAGAAGGCGGTACAGCAGGATCCGCAAAACGGCGCTTATCTGGACTCGCTGGGCTGGGTTTACTTCAAGATGGGCCAGTATGCCTTGTCGGAAGCCAACCTGCGCAAAGCAAGCGAGCGCATTGGGCAGGATCCACAGGTACACGACCATCTGGGTGAATTGTTTGAGAAAACCGGCCGCCTGAAGCTGGCCGCCGGACAGTGGGAGCAAAGCCTGCAGGAATATGCCCGTACCGTTCCGGCGGACGCCGAACCCGGCGACGTGAGCAAGGTGCAGAAGAAACTGGATACCGCCCGGGTGAAGCTCGCCAAGGAAGAGGGCGCCAGCCCGAAGCAGTAGTGTGACGCTCGCCCTTCCCCCCGGCTGCGCGGTCAGTGAAGATGCGGGAAGTTTACTGGTAGAGCGGGACCATCCCGAGCCTGCCCACACCTATCGCACTCCTTTTCAGCGCGACCGGGCCAGGGTCATTCATGCCCGCGCCTTTCGCCGGTTGGCGGGCAAAACTCAGGTTTTCACCCACCGCCATTCCGATCATTTCCGCAGCCGTCTTACCCACACCATGGAAGTGGCGCAGATTGCCCGTGCCATGGCCGCTGCGCTGAAGCTCAATGAAGACATGACCGAGGCACTGGCGCTGGTCCATGATATTGGCCACCCGCCCTTCGGCCACGCCGGCGAGCGCGCGCTGGATGAAGCCTTGCAGGATTTTGGCCAGCGCTTCGACCACAACCTGCACGCCTTGCGCATCGTGGAGTACTTTGAAGTTCGTTACGCAGCCTTTCGCGGGCTGAACCTCACCCTCGGCGTGCGTGAAGGCATCGTGAAACATTCCCGCAGCTATTCCCTTGCCGAACATCCGGAACTGCACGCCTATTTCCTCGAGCAACAACCGCCTCTTGAAGCGCAACTGATCGACCTGGCCGACGAAATCGCTTATCTTACCGCCGACATGGATGATGGGATGGAGGCAGGGATGCTTGAGCCGGAGAAGCTCCGTCGCCAGGTGCGCATTTTCGATCAGTCATTGTCCGCGGCGGAGGAGGAGTATCCCGGCGCACCTGCGAATCTGCTTGCCAACGAAGCGTTGAAGAGAATGTTGAATACTCTGGTTGGGGATCTTCTTGCGGAGACCGCGCAACGCGTCAACGCCGCGGGCGTGATCAGCCTCCAAGATGTCCGCCGCTCGCCGGAGCGCCTGGTGGCTTTTTCTCCGCACATCGAGGAGCTGCGGCGTGAGGCCAAGCAGCATCTCTACGCTACCCTGTACAGCAGCGAAGAGCTGCAGCGAGACGTGCACGAAGCGGCAAGGGTGGTCCGGAATCTATTCACCTGCTGGGTAAGCGATCCTTCCCTCTTGCCGGCCGCTAACCAGTCGCAAATCCCCGAGCAAGGTGTTGCCCGCGTGGTCGCCGACTATATCGCCGCGATGACTGACAAATACATCCTGCAGCAGTATGCGGAGTGGCTCAAAGGTCGACGATCTGCGTCGGGCTGAGCGTGCCCAGGAGCAGATCGCGGAACGCGGCAAGATTACCGCGAAACCTTCCCAGCCGGTCCACATGAGGCTCCGGCGCCAGACTACGCACGCAATTCTTCAGGCAGGGGCCGACAATAAACCTGAACACGTGCGACCAGGGAAAGGTTCCTTTCCGAGCCAGGTAAATCGGATTGGCTACCTGCGCATATCCCATGCGGGTACCGGTAATACGTCCGATCTTGGTGCTGAGATGAACCCCGCAGGCGTTCGAGATATGTACGACGCTTCCGAAGGACGCCATTTGACTGGAAAAATCCCAATCCTCGTACCAACCGTAGAGGGGAAGGGTTTCATCGAAGCGGAGATGGTGTTCGCGGATCGGAGCCAGTCGCAGGCACATATTGCATCCGTACGCGAGGAATACAGGGGCGATCTGCTGCGCGCCTTGCGCGTCGTCACTTGCGGCCAGGATTGACTTCGCCTGGTCCACGGTCAGGCCAGGGCCCTTGATATCATCCGCCAGCACCTTGCCCGTGCTCGCCACCACCTGCGGATTTTCAGCAAATACACGCTCCGAGATCTTGAGATACTCCGGATCGAGATAGAAGTCATCATCGATAAACAGCAAGAGGTCGCTGTCCCGGACCAGGGTGAGGATGGCATTGCGTTGCCGCGTCAGGCCAAGTTCCGTTTGCACAAACGTGACCTTCGGGAATTGTTCACGCGCATCGCCAATATCGGCCGGTTCAGCGTATGCCACGATGATTTGCTCCGGCTGCCGCTCCTGTTTAGCCAAAAAGGCGATCGTTTCCCGCAGTATCGTGGGGCGATTTCGCGAAGCAATCCCAACCACAAACCTGCTCTGGCTTTCCACCGCTCCAGCTTAATTTGTCACAAGTGCGATTGCGTATTTATTGCTGCGCGATCCTAGAAAGCCATTTACAGGAAGGGTACGGGCCCAGGCTACAGCCTTAAAAGACTGAAAAGCAAAGACTGTTAACGCTTGATAAAATAGGGAGATGCATGTCCTGCTATATTCTGCCGCGTGGTGCCGCGATTGCCGCGAGGCCAAACGCTTCCTGGAAAAGCACCAGATCCCCTATACCGAGATCGATATCGAGAACACACCTGGCGCGGCCGACGAAGTCTTCCGTCATGTAGGCAAGCGGGCTATCCCTCAATTCGTCGTGGACGGCAAA
>JBARKD010000966.1:0-1513 GCA_049800615.1 Acidobacteriaceae bacterium
GAGCTGGGCGGAGTCAGCGGGGTGGTTGGATACTCATTGGAGGCGCTGTCGAAGAAGGGCGCGCTGGTGTTGCTGCTTAAGTACTCGTGGACGCCGCGACTAAAGAGGTAGGTGACGTTGCCGGTGATGCCTTTTGCGACCTGGCGATCGACTCCAATGGCCCCCTGCATATCAACGGCGGCGTGGAAATTGGGCGCGATGGTCCAATAGATGGGCGCAGAATTGGAAGAGGTCGGATTTGGCGGCTTCACGGCATTGCCGGGGCTGGTCTCGGTATAGCCGGTGGGGTCGGTGATCGTGTAAATCTGCTGATTCGATAGCCCGCCAGGAGTCGTGGGCAGGTTGTGGCGAAGAACCTGAGTGATGTAAGGCGCTCCGTACGAGCCATTCGGGATGGTGAACCTTTGGTAAAACCATCCGTAGCCGGCGCGAATGACGGTCTTCGGTTTGTCCTTGCCGTGGCCCAGTCCATAGGCCATATAGAGGCGCGGCGCGAAGTCACTCTTGTCGTGGATTTCATTCTGTGTTTCCCAGCGCAGACCATAGCTCAACGTTAGTTTCGGGTTGACTGCGAAGTCGTCCTGATAAAACAGCGCCAAGTCAAAGGGAGTGGCGCGGGCAGTGTATTGATTGTTGTTGACGACCGTGACTGTATATTTCTGCGGGGTGCGATTGAGATAGTCGGCGATGCTGGCGAAAGTGTAGGAACCGTTGGTGCCGCTATCGGCATAATTGGCGTCGCGATAGGCGCGAAAACGGCCGCCAAAGTTCAACGCATGACTGCCCTTGGAGCCGGTGAAATAATCCTGCACCTCGTAGTCGTCCTGATTATCGCGGGTAGCGCCGGAGGTGTTGCCACCACTGGTAAATGCGCTGGAGACAGAGACGCTGGGGAGGGTGACTTGCGAGGATTGCGCGTTGCGAATGCGGCGATAGCGGAAACGGATGTTGTCGACGAAATTCTTACTCATCACGATGCTGTCGCTGGCCTGCAGCGTGTTCTCCTGGTTGGTTCCATCGGTGGCTTGCGAGGGGAGGGCTGTTTCGCCGACTTCGCCATTGGTAAACGAAGAGCGATAGTACTCATAGCGCAGGGTCAGTGTATTCGCCTGACCCAACTGAAAATCGAGCCGGCCTTCGGGGTCCCAGCGAGTGCTGGGGTTGCTGACCGATATATTTTCAAATGTTCCGTTGGGATTGGAAGGGATGACGCTTGCCGGATCGATGGCATCGACGATATTTACGTTCACATTCTTACGGGTAAAGAGATCGGTGAAATACGATGAAGTTTTCGTCATCGGACCGCCGACGTTGCCGTAGAGGAAATAGGAATAGTAGCTGGGCTCCGTTAACCGCGGCGAGCCAGGCGGCAGGTTGGAGTTCAGAATCGGGTTCTGCGAGTTGAATCCGGAATAATTGCCGCGGGAATAGACGTGTCCGTGAAACTCGCCGGTGCCTGCTTTGGTGAGGATCTCAATGCGGCCGTAGCCGAGGCGGTCGAACTCCGCGGAGA
>JBARKD010000967.1:0-1581 GCA_049800615.1 Acidobacteriaceae bacterium
GTTTGAATTGGACCCGGAAAAATCACACGTTTGAGTTCGGCACCGATTTATTTCTGATTCGCAACAACCGCATCAGCTTTGCCAACTCCTTCTCCGACGTTCAGACCAACGCGGTGTATCTCAACACCGGGGGAATCGCCAACACTTCCAGCCCGCTTGACCCTGCCAACAACGGCTATCCCGCCGTGGACAGCAACTTCGGCCCGAATTACGACAGTGCAACAACGATCCTGATGGGTATCTTCCCCGAAGGTGACGGCATCTACAATTTCACTCGCAACGGAACCGCGCTGGCGCAGGGCACACCAATCAACCGCCGTTACGCGATCAACGACTACGAGTTCTATGGGCAGGATACCTGGAGGATGACGCCCCGCCTGACACTTACTTATGGCCTGCGCTGGGTGCTCGAAGCTCCGCCTTACGAAACCAACGGGTTGCAAGTCGCCCCTTGCGTAGAGGCTGCATCGGGCGGCTGCACGAATCAGAACGTCGCCGACTGGTTCAACCATAGCGCCGCTTTGGCCGCGCAGGGCATGCCGGCCAACGACGCTGGGGAAATCTCTTTCGTCCTGGGCGGACCTCAAAATCACGGGCCGGGCTTGTGGAATTGGGACCACCGGGATTTGTCGCCGCGAATCGCGGTGGCTTGGGCGCCAGACACCGGCGACGGATGGATCTCAAAAATTCTTGGAAAGAAAGACCAGTTCTCCATCCGCGGCGGCTACAGCATCATGTACGACCACTTCGGCGTTCCGATCGTGAACAGCTTTGACCAGCATGGCTCATTCGGTCTCTCCACTGATCTGGGAAATCCCGCGGGCGTCGTCTCGCCCGCGGACGCACCACGCTTTACCTGCCTCGTTCCGGGATCATCCGGCCAGTCCTGCCTGCCTCCAGCCTGCCCCAACTTAAACAACGCCGGCTGCTTGTTCGGCCCGACGCCGTCGGGCAGTTTCCCTGTCACCCCCAGCAATTCCGCCTTCGCTATCAACTGGGGACTGGACCAAAGTTTAAAGACTCCTTACGCCCACGTTTTCAATTTCTCGCTCTCGCGTCAAATCACGAGCCACTCGTCGCTCCAGGTTGCCTATGTGGGCAGCATCGGTCGGCGTCTCCCTTTGCAGGTCGATCTGGCCATGCCAACCGATTTGACGGATCCTGCAAGCAAAACGACGTATTTTCAGGCAGCCACCGTGCTCTCAAAGGCCGCTGCCGCCGGCACGAATGTCAATCAGATCCAGCCTATACCCTTCTTCCAGAATATCTTTCCCGCGTGGGCGGGCGTGACCCAGAACCAGCTGAGCAGCCAGGAATCCCCTCTCAACTGCGCACCCGGCCCCTATCCCGGCCATCCTACTGCCACCCAAAACATTTACGAACTCTGGAATTGCTTCCCGCATAACGAAACGTTTTCCCTGTTCGAAATGGATTTGCCCGCCTCCATTACCGGACTGAGCCCCACGCTCCCGAACAGTAAATACGGCCCTTACACTTTCTTCCATGATCAGTTCAGTTCGCTCTATGCGTGGCGCAACATCGGCACTTCCGACTACAACGCGCTGCAGGTGACCTACAATG
>JBARKD010000968.1:0-7173 GCA_049800615.1 Acidobacteriaceae bacterium
TTGAGAGGATCGGAGTTGGGGAAGGAAACTGCAGATCTCTCCACTTCGCTACCCCGGATTTCCTGTTGAGGTTCGTGGCGTTGGCGAGCTTCATGCGCCTTTCTTTAACGGAAAGGCGCACACGTGGACGTGTCCGGCGCAGCGTGACGGGAAATCCGGGTACGCTTCGGTCGAGACGACAAACCTGTGGGTCGGGGAGAGCTGGTTTTCCAGGAAGGAAACTGCAGGTCTCTCCACTTCGCTACGCTTCGGTCGAGATGACAAATCTGTGGGTAGGGGAGAGCTGCTTTTCCAGGAAGGAAACTGCAGATCTCTCCACTTCGCTACCCCGGATTTCCTGTTGAGGTTAGCGGCGTTGGCGAGCTTCATGCGCCTTTCTTTAACGGAAAGGCGCACAGGTGGAGGCGTCCGGCGCAGCGTGACAGGAAATCCGGGTTCGCTTCGGTCGAGACGACAAATCTGTGGGCAGGGGAAAGCTGTTTTCCATGAAGCAAACCGCAGATCTCTCCACTTCGGTCGAGACGACAAAGCTGTTGCACTATGAACCGCGGGCTCAGCTTAGAAAGATAATGCAGGCGGGGCTGCCTACTGCCGTGTACTGGCCGGTGAAGGTCAGTGCGCCTGTCTCCTTGTTTACCCGGAAGGAGGTTATATCGTCGCTGCGATGGTTACAGGCATAGAGGAAGGATCCGGTTGGATCGAAGGCCAGGTCTCTCGGGTAGTCGCCCATGGTTGAGGTTTCGCCCAGGTATTGCAGGCGTCCGTCGGCGTCGAGGGAAAAGATGGCTACCGTGTTCTTGAGGCGGTTGCCAGCATAGAGGAAATGACCGTCGGGCGATAACAAAATCTCTGACATATAGTTCGTCCCCTTGAAGCCGGAGGGCAGAGTGGAAAGGGATTGCTCCTGATGGACAGACCCGGTCTGCGGGTCGAAGTGAAAAAAGTCCACGGTCGAGGACTCTTCCTGAACGGAATACAGCCAGCGCCCATTGGAGTGAAACACGAAGTGTCGCGGACCATCGCCGGGCGGCATGGAAACGTAAGGAGAATCCGCGAGCGGCGTCAGCTTTCCGGTGGCCTGATCGAAGCGGAAGATGTAGATCCGATCCTGGCCCAGATCGGTTTGCAGCACGAAGCGGTTCCCCGGATCAGCCTGAATCATGTGCGCATCCGGCTTCCTATGACCGTCAATCGCGAAGCTTCCGCCGGGAGCATCGGTGGCATTCTTGGGGCCTACGGAACCTTTGTCTTGCCGGGTGTAGGTTGGCTCTCCGAGCGAGCCGTTGGCAGAAATCGGGAGCACCGCAATACTTCCGCTCCCGTAATTCGCAACAAAGACGTACTTGCCGGAAAGATCCACACTCAAGTGAGCGGGGCCGGCTCCCCCCGAAGTCATCGTATTCAGGAGTTGCAGGTCTCCGTTTGCCCGGTTCACCGAAAAGGCGGTCACAGAGCCGGGCGCGTCCTCGTTTACGGCATAGAGAAAGCGCTTGGAAGGGTCCAGCGAAATCCAGGACGGGTTGCTGATTTTCGCGGCGAGCTTGACCAGGCTTAGGTCGCCGTTCTGCGGATTCATCTCGAAGAGAGAGATCCCCTCGCCATTGCCGGTGTAGCTGCCTACATAGGCGAAGGTCTTTTGTTGCTGGCCGAGGGCTGGCCTGACCAGCCCATGAAACGCCGCAAGGGCGAGGGAATTTTGCAGGAACTGGCGGCGGGTCCGATTCTGTAGTGCCATGTGGGCAGGCATCCTCCCTACCCACGATAAACGAACCCGTCGATCAGGGTTGGCGCGGCAGATCCATGACGGGGTTCTGGGAAAAGAAGTTAATCGGACGGATCTGGAATTCGTGCCAGAGGGTGGGCATAACCGGCCAGTCTTCAATGCGTACCACATGGTGGAAGCCCAACGTGTACCAGGCCACGATGTCGGTGTTCTCGATGTTGCGGTCTGCTTTTGTCCATTTGGGCAGACCCTCTCCACCCTTGCTGTTGGTCACGTACATGCCTGCGGCATAGCGTTCATCCGGCTTGTAGGGAGTTACCCAAAGCTGATGCTCGGCAAAGGCGCCCACCTTCAACGATGGGTCGTCGGGGGAGAGGAAGTCCACCGCAGTTGCTTCCGGCATGATCTCGACGCCGGTCGGATAGCCCAGAGGCCCATGCACCGAAGGATTCACGAAATGCCACATCGCCGGCTTGCGCGGATCGATATCCAGGATGGCATCGCTCTCACTTTTGGCGGGGGTTGATTGGACGCCCCAGATGCTGGTTCGAGTGCGGGCGCTGATTTTTTCCGGCACCATGCGATCGACCATGAAGGTGTTGTTCTGGCCATCGACGTCCAGGTCCAAGCGGAAAGAGAGATAGTGGTCGTGGTAGACGGCGACCGTGTTAGGCGCGACCAAGGTTCCATGTTGGGGAGGCATGCCGCCGGCCATGGTTTCTTCCGGAGCTTTAACAAGTTTGCTGCCCTTTACCTCGACGATGCCGGTCGCGCCTACGCGCACGCGGATGGTTCCGTCCTGTTGGAAGGTCCAATCCATCATGTAGTCGTAGTTGCCGATAGCCGCCGCGGCACGCAGCACCAGTTCGCGGCTTGGGCGCCCGGCCATGATGTTGTTTTCGTTGTGGCGCCAGGCCGGATCGCCGGTGAAGCGCTCAAAGATGCATGCTTCCTTGGTTCTCAATAACGGGGTTCCATTGTCTGTGGTGGACAGCCCGGAAAGGTAGACGGCATTGGAAGGGCAGTCGTTTTCATCGACCTCGCGCAGCAGACCATCGCGAGTAAATTCTCCGGCGTCGAGGAAAGACCGGGAATTCCAGCCCTCATCGGTGTCCATATAGGGCACATACATCTCGGAGAAGGAGCCCTCGTACAGCATGGAACGCAGCTTGGAACCGTCCTGATAGCGGACCAGGTTCAACACAGGTCCCACGCGCGAATCGAGCCGGACGCGAAAGCGCCAGTTCTGCCACGAGATTTCGCCCTTGTCCATAGTGAAGGATGGACCCATGGGTTGCATGATCAGGAGAGGCTTGGTCCCTTCGCGTGGAACAACCTCCGTCTCCTCAAAATCGCCGACATACTTCGCGGTCGGAATGACCCCGGTATCGATCACCTGGAGAACCTTCTTCCCGGTGATATCGACGACCACCCAAAGGCCTTCGATGTTACGTCCCCAGGTATGGTATTGGCCGTCGGCGTCGGTGCACCCACCGTAGCCGATGCGCATGTTCTCCTGCTCAGGAAACACCCGCAAGGCCAAAGGCCCCGCGCCGCAGTGGATGGTGGTCATATCCGTCAAGTCGCGTTTTTTAAAGGCTGCTTGCACGCGGGGATCGTTTTTGATCAGGTCGCTGAAGGCATGGAGCTCGGTGGTGGTGAACGGGGCTTGCACGCCGGGAATCACGTTCCACGACTCCAGCTTTCCGCCGGAGATATCGACGCGGGCCTCGATGGTCTGGCCCTTGTCCTCCAAAATCACATCGGCTTCGCGCTCGATGGGGTCGCCGGGCTTCCAGGCGAGCACGGTGCTCTTATCCGGTTCGTGCAGCAACAGCGTCGAGACACCGGTGTCGGGCGTCATGTGGCCGCTCTTATGGAGAATGTCGTGGACCGCCCAATACTCCGAGCTGGTAAGTCCATCCAAGGGATGCTGCGGCGCCGGAGTTTGGGCGGCAAGGGAAAGGGAGAGGGCGGCGGAGAGTGCCGGCAAACAACGAAGAAGGCGGGATCGGGAGATGGCCATCCTGGGCTCCTCAAAAGCGGGGTCAACTGAACCGGCGGTGGAGTGATTGTAATGCGCCGCCCCAGGATGTTGATACGAATTAGTACGAAACCCGCTGCGCAAGGGCGCGGGCGAGCAGAATGCCGATTTACAATAACTCGTCAACTACCCAGTGAAACCGAGACGGAACCCGGGCGCGATCGCGATTGGCTGGAACCTTTCCTGGGTCTTGGGGTGCATGAGTTGGGCGCACGCCGGGAGTCAGGCCGCACATACAACCTGGAGCGATTACGGTGGGGGTTCTGACTCCTCGCAGTACTCCGCGCTCTCGCAAATCAATCGCGCCAACGTGAGCCATCTCCAGATCGCGTGGAAATATTCCACTGGGGATGGGAACAAATATCTCTTCAATCCGATCGTTGTCCATAACGTGATGTATGTTCTGGCGCGGCAGAATTCCATTGCCGCGATCGACGCTGCTACGGGCCGGGAATTGTGGGCCCATCGGGTTGATCCGAATTCACGATTGATTACCTCACGCGGCATTAACTACTGGGAAAGCGCGGGCGGGTCGGATCGCCGGTTGCTATTTTCCCAAAATAACTACTTGCAGGAGATCGATGCGCGAACGGGGGAGCCTATCCTGCAGTTCGGCGCGAATGGCCGCGTCGATCTGCGATCGGACCTGGGACGCGATCCGAAGAGTTTGAGTCTCGTCCAATCGGGCACGCCAGGCCGCGTGTTTGAAAACCTCATCATTCTCGGCTCGGCGACCAACGAGGAGTATGCCTCGGGTCCGGGAGATATTCGCGCCTACGACGTGCTTACGGGGCGACTGGTCTGGACGTTTCATACCGTGCCGCATCCAGGCGAGTTTGGCTACGATACCTGGCCGAAGGATGCGTGGAAGACCGTGGGGGGCGCGAACGCGTGGAGCGGCCTGTCGCTCGATGCCCAGCGCGGCATCGTCTTTGTTCCCACGGCCAGCCCGAAATATAACTTCTATGGCGCGAATCGGCCGGGCGCCAATCTGTTTGGCGACTCACTGCTGGCCCTGGATGCGCGGACCGGAAAGCGAATCTGGCATTTCCAGATGGTGCATCACGATATCTGGGACTACGACAACTCCACGGCGCCACAGCTGCTGACCGTTCGCCATAACGGCAAACTGGTCGACGTGGTGGCGGAAGCGAACAAAGAAGGCTTTGTGTGGGTCTTCAACCGCGAAACGGGAGAGCCGCTTTGGCCGATTGAAGAGCGCGCCGTCCCGCGGTCGGACATGCCAGGGGAGGAGACGTGGCCCACGCAGCCGTTTCCTGCGACGCCGCCACCGTTTGCCCGTCAGAGCTTTACGGCCAAGGATCTGAACCCATTTATCTCCAGCGAAGAGCGGGAGCAACTGCGCCGGGAGATGGAAAGTGCGCGCAACCAGGGGATGTTCACGCCGCCGAGTACGGAGAATACCGTCGAAATGCCGGGCAATAATGGGGGCGCCAATTTTGGCGGAGCTGCTTCGGATCCGGCGCACGGCTTGCTTTACGTGGTGTCGAAGGATCTGCCCGCAATGCTCAAGCTGGAACTGGACCAGGACCAAGGGGAAGAAGCAGCGGGCTCACCCGAGCAACGGGGCCGGGCAGTGTTTGCTACAAATTGCCGGCTTTGTCACGGTGCGGACCTCAAAGGCCAACCGCCAGCCATTCCCGCGCTGACCGATATCGGGTCGCGGCTGCCGGCAAAGCAGATCAGCGCGACAGTGAGGCAGGGAAGCGGTTTGATGCCGGCCTTTGGCAGCCTTTCGGATGCGGAACTGGATTCCCTGTTGGCGTATCTCATTCACCCGGAGCGCGCCACGGCCGTGGAGACGGTGACCCAGGCGGCAAATCAGCCACCGGCAAGTGCCCATTACCGGAGCGGATTCGGGTTCATGTTTACCAGTACCGGGCTGCCCGCGATCTCGCCGCCCTGGACCACGCTGACCGCTTATGACTTGAATAGCGGCAGCATTCGCTGGCAGATTCCTCTGGGCGAAGTGCCGGAGTTGGCCGCACAAGGGCACAAGGACACGGGCTCGCATTTTCCCAAAGTGGGCCCGGTGGTGACGGCAGGAGGATTGATTTTTACCGGTACACGGGATCGGAAGGTTCGCGCGATTGACTCACAAACGGGAAAAGTGGTCTGGGAGGCTACACTCGACGCGGCTCTGGAAGGCATGCCCGCGGTCTATGAAGTGGATGGGCGTGAATTTGTTGTTTTCTGCGCTGCTGCCCAGGCTACGACGCATACCCATGACTTGCCTGGCCATCCCGCATTGAAGGCGCCGATCCCCGGCGCCTACGTTGCGTTTGCGCTGCCTCGCGGAAAATAGGGCTATTCCGCTCGTACTTCATTGTGCAGCTCCGGGATGCCGGCGATGCGAACCACAACATGATCACCCGGTCGCAGCCAGCGCGGCGGAGTCTTAGCCTCGCCCACGCCTCCCGGCGTTCCGGTCGAGATGATGTCTCCGGGTTCGAGCGTAAACACGCTGGATAGATGCTCGATGAGGTATCCAACGCCGAAGACCATCTGCGAGGTGTTGGAGCTTTGCAGGACTTCTCCATTGATGATCATCTGGATGTCCTGAGCTTGAGGATCGGGAATCTCATCCGCGGTTACGATTGCCGGACCTATGGGCGCGAAGGTATCGAAGGTCTTGCCCATAATCCACTGGCTGGTGGCTTCCTGAACGTCGCGCGCGCTGACGTCGTTGTGGTTGGTATACCCGAAGACGTGTTCCCGCCAACGATCCTGGGGAATGTGGCGTCCGCCTTTGCCGATGACGACGGCGAACTCGGCCTCGTAATCAGGTTGTTGGGAATTCTTCGGCAGTACGATCGCATCACCGTGCCCGATAACCGCGGTATGGAATTTGGCAAAGACGGTGGGGACCCTGGGGATCTCCGCCTTACATTCCGCGGCATGGTCACGGTAATTGAGACCGATACAAATAAGCTTCGGGGGACGGGGCAAGGGAGCCAACAGCTTTGCCGCGGACAGAGGGATGGCAGAATCGGCAGGAGCCTTGGCCAGCCAGCCCTTCAGGCGTTGGAGAGCGTCGCTTCCCCCTTCGATCAGGCCGAGAAGCGTAGGAAAGCCGGCGGACTTTAATCCGATGATCTTATCGCCCTGAAGAACCCCGGGTTGTGCTGAACCGTTGTGCTGAAATGTTACGAGCTGCATTTAGATCCTCTTATCAAGGAGTTAAGCAACTCGTTCCTGGAGCAACAAGCGAAATAGTGCGAAAGCTTCGCCTGACTTCGCTTCAGTTCTGATGAACAAAGCGGTTTAGGGGGAGGAAAACTGCAGATCCCTCCACTGCGCTACGCTTCGGTCGAGACGACAAAGCTGTGGGTAGGGGAAAGCTGCTTTTCCAGGAAGCAAACCGCAGATCTCTCCACTTCGCTAC
>JBARKD010000969.1:0-2556 GCA_049800615.1 Acidobacteriaceae bacterium
GGGCTTTCGTCCATATCGCCGCCGGACGAAGTTTTTCAAGAGTAGACAAGCGCCCGTCCGGCCGCTCTTGCGAGAACTGACATTTACCCAAGGGGACGAGAGTTGGGGCTTAGCGTTTCGCAGAGGAGCTTTCCGGATCACTGCGGACGACTTCCAGAGAATTGCAAAGGGCATGTCCATCAAATCTGAAGATCTATCGTCAACATTCGCCCCGGAGAAGTGAGAACCTCCCCGTTCGAGGCTGGCTACAGCTTTGTAAGTTTCATCTGCTTTGCGAGTTCGGCGTCAACCATCCTCGCAGGAAGAAGTCTGGGCAGAGTCCAGTTCTTGAAACGTTGCGGAATGACCGCGTAGCGTGCCTTCGGTTTCGCCCTGCTGAGTGCCACGTGGACGGCTTGCCCCAAACGCTCAGGGGATAAGCCATTGGTACGTGCTTCGGTGACGATGAATTTCTGGAAGTTCTGCACCGCCTCCCAATACTCGGTGTGCTTGAACTCACTCAGATCTTCTTTTTCGCCCTTGTCGTACATCGCCGTGTTCACGGTGCCCGGTTCGATGATCACGACGTCGATGCCAAATAACATCAGTTCTCGCCGCAGCGCGTCTGACATTCCTTCAAGACCAAACTTGGAAGCGCTATAGGCGCCGAGAAGCGGGATAGCAACTTTTGCGGCGCTAGAGGTGATGTTCACGATGCGACCGGGGAGACCCTGCCTCCTCTTATCCGTTCCCAAAAGAGGCGCGAAGGCCTGGATTACGACAAGCGGCGAGACCATGTTGACCTCCAACTGCCGCCTGTACTCGCTGGGCTTCAGATACAGGAGCGGTCCACTCACTACAATTCCTGCATTGTTCACCAGGCCAACAAGATTCCTGTCGCCTATCATGGAGCCGACCTTCTGGGCGGCTTGATGTACAGCATCGGCGTCCGTAATGTCCATCATGAGAGGCACGAAGCCGTTGCCGAACTCTCTTTGCAAACGATCGGCGTCAGCCTGCTTGCGCACAGAACCGAACACGCGAAATCCCTTTGAAACGAGCACCTTTGTGGTTCCCCAACCGATTCCGGTGGAGACCCCCGTGACTACGACATCTTTGCTGTTCGCCATTGCATTTCTCCTAAGATGACCACTGTCCATCTTCACTGTGTACAGCGTACAGCTTGGCAAGAGGCGTGTCAAGGTGTACAGTGTTCCGTATGCCGTATCCGTCGAAAACAGACCGTCAAACCATCCTTTCTGCTGCGGTTAAGGAACTCGTTCACGGGGGTGTGCGCGACTTATCGCTACGGAATATCGCTGCTTCCCTCGACCTCGCGCCCAACGCAATCTACCGTTATTTTTCAGATCGCCGGGAACTCGAAGCTGCCTTGGCAAACGAAGCTGCCCGGAAACTGGAGCTGGCGATGAGGAAGGCAGCCGACGGGCGCGAACCGATTACCGCAATTCGCAAGATGTCATCTGCTTACCTCAAGTTCGCAAGGGACAATCCTCACCTCTACGAGGCGATGATGAGTCTCCACGCGCCAGGGCACGACGCGACCTCCCACCAAAGCCTCTGGACGTTCACTGTCGAGCAGGTGCAACGAATTGCCGGGTCCGACCGAGCTGCGCAGGCATCCGTCGCGCTTTGGGCGTTCCTACATGGAGCCGCGACGCTAGAAGCCGCTCAAGTGTTAGGCGAGATCAAACCGGCAAGCGGGCTCGAATTTGGGTTTGAGGCGTGGTTGATGGCTGTTTCTACACGTCGGGAGCCCGTAGATGCACTCCGAATCAAGCCCACGAAAAAGAGGGCAAACAAGAAGGTTTCTGCGCGTGAAACGTCGG
Source organism: Acidobacteriaceae bacterium (assembly GCA_049800615.1). GTDB lineage: Bacteria > Acidobacteriota > Terriglobia > Terriglobales > Acidobacteriaceae > PALSA-350. The sequence continues at coordinate 1,827 of JBARKD010000969.1, forward strand.
TGCGAAGCGGCAAGTGAGGATTCAGGTTGGTGTCATCGATGAGGGCTGGAGTCTCCGTCAAGACCTAGTCAACATTTGGAACGTGGAGCTTTCCGACTACTGAAGTATTGGATCACTCTCGAATGACGCGCAAGCCAGAAGTTATCCCGTTGAGACGCAAGTCGGCTCCCTGCATCTGATTTTGAGGCTGAATATACCTGGAGCCCAGGGAGGTACGTGATGAGGGCGTTCCCTCACTGTTGCCAATGCCCGCTCGCAGCGGTTGCCCGCACTTCCGAGGAAGTTGGCCGATTAGTAACTTGAAGTCGGCATTGCGGAAGTGATCTCCTCATTCAGTGCTAAATTTCCCCGGGTTTTCAGATCCTTTAATTCAAAACTCGCGGCACAAGAACGGTACAACCCAAACCTGTTCCATCGCGCTCTCAGTGGTTTCTTACAGGGCATTGCAATGTGACGGCTGCCCAACCGCTCGACCTGCTTCGGGGTCATGAGCTAAACTTTCCCCACGTTTGCCTCTTGTGTCCCTTTCGCGTGTACGTTTCGATTGAGACGGCGAGTGAGCGCTGAGGCTTTCTCGGCGCTAATGTAGCCCTGCTTGCGCGCCTCTTTCAGAGCGCCTCGCGCCAATCCGACACGGCCGGTTTCTTCCAAAAGTTGGGAAATGGCTTTTTCGATCGTGGTCACGGGAAGTCCTTCGCGATTGACGATATCCGATGCTCGCAAATCAGCA
>JBARKD010000970.1:0-5610 GCA_049800615.1 Acidobacteriaceae bacterium
AGATCCGGGAACTGCTGGAGCAGGATCCGCCGTTCGATGGCTACAGGCTGCCGCGGCGAAATCTTTTTTTGGGAAGGTGGATGCGGTACGGCGGATTCTACCCTGACCGCAAGCTCCGGCTTTTCCGCCGCGGGGCGGCGGAGTTCGAGGTTCGCCCGGTACATGAAACGCTGCACTTTGTAGGCAATGCGGGGCAGCTTAAAGGCGATATGGTGCATGATGCCTATCTCACGCTCGAAGCCTACATAGCCCACATGGATCGCTACAGCTCACTCGGCGCCGGCTACGCTGTGCGCCAGGGGAAGAACTGCCACGCGCTATGGCCGTTTCTGGTCAACGTCGTGGCCAACCCGGTGGCAACATTTATTTACAACTACTTTTTTCGGCTGGGTTTCCTGGATGGCCGCGAAGGCTTGCTGCTCCACCTCTACCACTCGGTGTATGTGAGCTGGAAATATGCCAAGGCCTGGGAGAAGTCCTCGAATCACTAGGCCTGCGATACGCTACGCTTGGGTGCCCCATCCTTCGCGCTGTTTGCGAAGGGTGGGAAAACGGGGCCGGGGCCAGACTCCACTATTTCCTGCAGGACCCACGCAATCCTCTCTGCTCCTTATTGCTTGATCCCCTCTGAGCGGGCAGCTATCCTGGCGGGTTCGGGGTGTATGTATGACTGAGCGACATCCGTCGCCGAAAGAGCTGGCGTGGGAAGCGAGCACGTTGGCAGCTGCTCTCAAAAAGAATCCTGAGCGCCCCATTGGCGCGCCCAGCGGCATCAACCAGGATGCCCATGAACAGGCGCAATTCACCACCATTTCCGGCGTTCCCGTCCAGCGCCTTTATACCCCCGCGGACCTCCCGCCGGATTGGGTGCCCGGGCTTCCCGGTGAGCCGCCTTATACGCGAGGGATCCACAGCACCGGGTATCGCGGCAAGCTTTGGACCATGCGGCAGTTTTCCGGTTTCGCCTCAGCCGAGGAAACCAACGCCCGCTATCGATACCTCCTGGCCAACGGAGGAGGAGGACTTTCCGTTGCCTTCGACCTGCCTACCCTGATGGGCTATGACTCTGACGCCGCGGAATGCGAAGGAGAAGTGGGCAAGTGCGGGGTGGCGATCGATTCGCTCGAGGATATGGAGGTTCTCTTTGCAGGAATCAGTCTCGAACAAACCAGCGTTTCCATGACCATCAACTCCCCGGCGAGCGCGATCTGGGCCATGTATCTGGCCGCGTGTGAAAAACAAGGGGGCGATTGGAAGAAGGTCGCGGGCACTCTGCAAAACGACATCCTGAAGGAATATATCGCGCAGAAGGAATTCATTTTTCCTCCCGCGCCCTCGATGCGGCTGGTGGTGGACACCATTGAATTCGGGTCGCTGTACACACCGCGCTTCAACCCCATCTCGATCAGCGGATATCACATCCGCGAGGCGGGATCGACCGCGTTGCAGGAGTTGGCGTTTACCATCTACGACGGCGTGGAGTACGTCGAGTGGGCGCTTCGCCGCGGTCTCCGAATCGACGATTTTGCTCCACGGCTGAGCTTTTTCTTCAACGCGCATAACGATTTCTTCGAAGAGATCGGTAAGTTCCGGGCCGCGCGCAAGGTTTGGTGCCGGCTCATGACAGAACGCTTTGGGGCTAAGGATGCGCGCTCCCACCGGATGCGTTTTCACACCCAGACGGCAGGGGTGTCGCTGACCGCCCAACAGCCCAAAAACAACATCGCCCGAGTCGCCATTCAGGCTTTGGCGGCCGTGCTCGGCGGCACGCAAAGCCTGCATACCGACGGTTTCGATGAAGCGCTTGCCCTACCCACCGAGGAAGCGACCCGCATCGCCCTGCGCACACAACAGGTCCTCGCTTACGAATCGGGCGTTGCCAACACGGTTGACCCTTTAGGTGGATCCTATTTTGTCGAGCGGGTAACGCTGGACATGGAACACGCCGCCTTCGAATATTTCGCCACGCTGGACGCCATGGGTGGAATGGTGCGAGCCATCGAGCGGGGGTTTCCACAAAGGGAAATTGCCGATGCCAGCTACGCCTACCAGCGGGCAGTCGAAAAAGGGGAAAAGATCATTGTGGGCCTTAACCAATATGCGGAGGAAGAGACTCCCCAGCAAATTTTAAAGATTGATGAAACGGTGCGCGATTGGCAGGCAGGAAAACTGAAGCGGCTGCGCGCCCGGCGTTCGAATGATGCCGTCTCGCGAACCCTGGACGCGCTGCGCCGGGTGCTTGAGCGGGAACCTCGGGGGGGCCGCGAACGTTTATCGGACGCCAATACCATGCCTTATCTCCTCGATTGCGTCCGGGCTTACGCCACGCTTGGAGAAATCTGTGCAGCCATGCGTGAGGTGCTCGGAAGCTATCAGGAGACAAGCGTTTGCTGACCTATTACCAGTGCGTGAAAGGGATGGGTTACCCCAAAAGGGAGCAGCGCCACCAAAGAGTCAGTGTGTCTACAACTAGCGCTTCCGTTTTCGCATCTTCCGTGTTTAGCTAAGGCCAGTAAAACTTTCTCTCCCGCGGGTCAACATGACGGAAGGTCCGATGTATTCTCTCCAATTGCGGCTGGTGAAAGGCCTGGCGGACGACCCCGCGGGGCATAAAGTGGAACTGATTGCACTGCCCGAAGGGCCGGGCGAGCCGCGTGAGTCGCATTTCGAGCATTGGGAACCGTTATCGGACAGATTAACCACCGTGGCCAGCAGTACACCTTTCCATCTCAAGGCAATCTATCGGACCTTGGTCGCCGGCCTGACCGCTTCTTTGATCGACCGTGCCACCGGTGCCCCGCTTATTTTCTCTCTGCGCCAATTAAGGGACCTGGGCCTGGCCCTCTAGCAGAGATTTCATTGCTAAGCGTACGGCTGGGGCTCCCTCCGAATGCGATGCGGCCCGAAGCGCAAAACGCCACTGTCGTGGTCAATCGTGACGCTGCATCCTTATCCGGCTCACCCGCACAGCTCTTTTTTCACCAGTCTGTTAAGAATCTTCTCGCCCTTCTGTCCCGTCAGAATTCAAAAGCCGCTTTACGCGACGTTCCGGACAGATTATGGTGGCACAGTTACGTGCGGTGGCTTCACAGGAAGAGCCAATGCGGAGATTGCTGGAGTACGAGGCGGCGGGCGCCACTGACCAGGGGCGAAACCGGAAAGCCAATGAGGATGCCTACGGGCTAAGCGTGAACAATCCCGGCAACGCATGCAATTTTGTCGTGTGCGATGGGATGGGGGGCGCGGCCGCGGGCGAAGTAGCCAGCCGGATGGCGGTGGATGCCATGCTGCAGGCGATGAGCCAGACCCCACTGAGCCTTGAAACTCTCCAGCGAGCTGTCGATGTAGCCAATCAAAACGTACATCGCAGTGCGGAGCAGGATCCGGCACGAGCAGGCATGGGAACTACCTTGGTAGCCATGGCTACAAGGGGGGACCGCGCCTGGGTAGCGCACGTGGGAGACAGCCGCTGTTACCGCTTCCGCGATAACACGCTGGAATCCTTGACTCGCGACCATTCCCTGGTGGATGAACAGGTGCGGCTGGGGCAGTTAACCCCGGCCCAAGCCGAAGTCTCCCCCATGCGCAATGTCATCACCCGGGCGGTGGGTACCCAGGATGAGGTAGACGCCGACGTGATTGAATTTGTGGTCGCGGCAAGAGACTTATACCTGCTGGCCTCCGATGGCCTGATGCGTGAGGTGGGCGACCAGCAAATTGCAGAAATCCTGCGCGATGCGGGAGACCTCAAGAAAACTTGCGCCGACCTGATCTGGACGGCCAATGAGGCCGGAGGCCGGGATAACATTACCTGCGTGCTGGTCCGGGCACGATAGAAATTTCTCGAAAAATTAAAAAAACTTAATCAATGAGCGAAATCAAAGTGGTCGGAGTTGTGGGTGCCGGGACCATGGGCAATGGAATTGCCCATGTCTTTGCTCGCAGTGGCTTCCAGGTGGTGCTTTGTGAAGTTGAACTGCGCTACCTGGATCGCGGGCTCGAAACCATCCGCACCAACTTGCAACGCGAAGCTGCCAAGGCCAAAATAACCGCCGGTGAAGTGGATGCCACCTTGGGACGAATCCGCGGCACGCTGCAATCTCAGGATCTAATGGCCTGCGACTTCGTTATCGAAGCCGCGCCGGAACGTTTTCCGCTCAAGCAGGAAATCTTTATGCAACTGGATCTGCTGCTTAACCCGGAAGTCATTCTGGCGTCCAATACCTCTTCCATTTCCGTCACCAGGCTGGCGGCGCAAACGCAACGGCCGGAGCAAGTCATCGGGATGCATTTTTTCAATCCTGTCCCGGTGATGAAACTGGTGGAAGTCATTCGCGGGCTGGAGACCACCGACGCCACGTTCGCCAAGGTGAAAGCGCTCGCCGAAACGCTGGGCAAATCTCCAGTGGAAGTCAACGATGCCCCGGGATTTGTCTCCAATCGGGTACTGATGCCCCTGCTTAACGAGGCGATGTACGCCGTGATGGAAGGGGTGGCAACGGCCGCCGCCGTGGACCAGGTGTTCCAACTCGGCATGGCGCACCCGATGGGCCCCTTGGCCCTGGCCGACTTCATCGGCCTCGATGTATGCCTGGACATCATGCGTGTGATGCTGGACGGCCTCGGTGATCCCAAGTACCGGCCGTGCCCATTGCTCATTCGCATGGTGGACGCCGGCTGGCTCGGGCGCAAATCGGGACGCGGGTTTTACCAGTATTGACCGGGGGTGCCCCGCGCGGCACCTCTTCCCGTTTACCACCCTTTCATCAACAGCCCCACGCGGTATGCTTTTTGCATGATGCGCATCACAGTGCTGGCTTCAGGGTCCTATGGGAACAGCACTTTAGTATCGAGCAGCCGAACGCGAATCCTGGTGGATGCCGGACTCTCCTGCCGTGAACTGCTCAAACGAATGCATCTGGCTAAAGAAAATTCCTCCGCCATCGATGCGTTGCTGATCACTCATGAACATCAGGATCATGTGCAGGGTTTATCCGTGCTGGCTCGCAAGCTGGGGATTCCGGTGTATTTTACCCAGGCGACGCACCGGGCATGGATGCGCTGGATGATGCCCCAGAAGCGGTTGACTTATGCTGCGTGGTTGGCCCAGCGGCAGCAGGAGTTGGCCCGCCGGCAGGCCGGGGATGCGAATCCGCCGGAGACCGAATCTGTCCCCCCCGAAGATGACCACGCCGAAGAGGCTTCGGCAGCCAAATTAGAAGACCCCTGCAGTCTGCCCGCCGTGCAATACTTTACCGCCGGCGACGGTTTCTCCATCGGAGACATTGCCATTACTCCCTTCACCATCCCCCATGATGCCGCTGACCCGGTCGGCTTTGTCTTCGAGGCGGAAGGGGTTCGCATGGCGATCGCCACAGACCTCGGATATATGCCGCCGAATGTAAAAATGGCAATGCGAAACTGCGATGTTCTTATGCTCGAAAGTAACCACGACCTGGAGATGCTGCGCGACGGACCCTATCCCTGGTCCGTGAAGCAGCGCGTTATGTCGCGGGTTGGACACCTGTCAAATGATGCCGCTTCCGACTTTTTGCAAAAGAACTACGACGGAAATGCCTCTTACGTCGTCCTGGCGCATCTATCTAAATG
>JBARKD010000971.1:0-3424 GCA_049800615.1 Acidobacteriaceae bacterium
CCCCAACACCAACCCCACCATCCCAGCCGCTTAGGGTCGAGCTGGGGAAAGGCGCGCAGAGTCTGGTCGAGGGCTGCGATCTGGTCGCCGAGCTGAACGGGACCAAAGTCATGATAGGCCGCCTGGGCAAAATCGCGGCCCCGTCCTCCCATGCCGCGATTGTCCACATGCAGGACGGCGAAGCCTTTCTGCAACAGCATCTGATCGAACATACGGTCGCTCGCGGACCATTCCCCGGTGACGATCTGGGCATGCGGGCCTCCGTACGGGTTGACAATCAAGGGCACGCTGGCCGGCGCCGTCTTTTCCGCGGGCAGCGCCAGGTAGCCATAGAGAATCGTCGTCCCATCCGCGGCCTTCGACTCGACTTTCTGTGGCGGGGTTAGCGTGATATCAAATGGCGCCTTCCAAACCGTCCGGCAATCGGTTTGGTGACGGCACATGTCGACCATGGGCGGGGTGGTGGTGGAAGAAACGACGTCGGCAAAGAAGTTAGTGTTGGGTGAGAAGACCGGTTCGTGCCACTCGCCGCTATCGGTCACGAGCCGCTTGTTTTCCCCGTTCAATCCCACCACCCAGACTTGCTGTTGGCGCGGATCGCCCTCGTTGGAGGTGTAATACACGCGATGTGCAACTTGATCAACGCCCCCGATCCCGGCTACTTCCCAATTGCCGCTGGTAAGTTGTTTGACCAGGGCGGCCTCGGCGCCAAGAGGGTTCGCCGGGTCAAACGAGTAGAGATAGAGATGGTTGTGGCCGTCGCGCCAGCTGGTCAGCAGAAAGCTATTGTCAAAGAAGGTCAGATCATAAGACTCGTCGAGGAACTTACTGTCGGTCTCGGTAAATACCGGCTTCCACTGATCATTGGAAATGTCGGCAAAATAGAGGACCAATTTCTTGTGATCGCGGGTGAGGGTTTCAATCCACATAGTTTTGGGGTTCAGCCAGCCGAAACGAGGGATGTAGTCGTTGCCGCTCTCGATGGGGAGATTGATCCAGTGGGTGTGGCCGCCGTTTGCCCCCACCACGCCGATCCGGACCGCGGGGTTGGGATCTCCCGGCTGGGGATAACGCTGATGATCGACGACGGGATGGGTAGGTATCCAATCCGTGATGGGGTACTCCGGCACCGAGGCTTCGTTCATCTGGAGGTACGCGACGTGACGCGAATCGGGGGACCAGAAGTAATTGCTGCGTACTCCCAGTTCCTCTTCGTAGACCCAGTCCACTTCGCCCTCGAGCATCGTTTCCGACTGCGAGCCGGTGAGTCGGTACGCCGTGGAGGTGTCGTGCAGCCTGCGCAGCCAGACATTGTGATCGCGCACATAGGAGAGATAAGTACCATCGGGTGAAAACTTGGGGTCATCTCCGCTGCCGGCTCCTGTCGTAGCGAGTTGCAGGCCGGTTCCGGTCGCCAGATCGAAAAACCAGAGCTGCCCGCTGGAATCGAAAAGAAGGTGCCTGGAGTCAGGCACCCAGTAATAGCTTGCTATTTTGTAGCGGCTGCGATTGTTGCGGGCCTGCTCCGTGGTGGCGGCCGGAGTCAGAGATTTCATCTTGTCCTGGGAGATCAACACCTGCGCGTTCCCGGTACCGCCTTCGATCGCGACCAGCTCTCCCTGGTCGTTGATGTAGGTCAGCCGGGTGCCGTCGGGACTCCAGGCGATCCCAGCGGGAGGACGGGTAGCCTGCTCCACGGGGTAGATTTGATCTGGGGTGATCGGCTTCGGCTGACCTTCCGGCTCGGCTGCCAGGGAGGCAAGTGGGCAGGCAAGAGCCAGCGCAAACACTATTCGTTTCAAAAAAGGGCTCCGGAGGGCAAGAACTTGAGCCTGAGTGTAACGCAGAGGGGAAATGACATTTTCACCCTGTAGCGACGCCATGCTAGACTCCAGACCACACATGGATGTTCAAGTGGAGTTGCTGGTCCGCCTGCAGCAGGCAGAGATCCGAATCGCCGAAACACAGGCAACGATCGCCGCGTTGCCCCGACAACTGGAGTCCATCCAGCAAGAGCTGCAAAAGCAAAAGGTGCTTGGAGAGCAGGCGGACAAAGCGGTTCTGGCCGAGGAAATACGGCGCCGGAGGCTGGAAAGCGATCGAAAGGACCAACTGCAAAAGATCGCCAAGTACCGGGAGCAGTCGAGCAGCGTTAAGACCAACGAGCAATTCCACGCCCTGCAGCACGAGATTGGATTTGTCGAAGCGGAAATCCGCCGCATTGAAGACGAGGAGCTCACCAGCCTGGTCAAAAGCGAAGAGCTGGAAAGCCAACGCGCCGGGGCGCGCAGCGCGGTTGCCCTGCAGACGAAGCTGGCAGAGCAAGAAAAAGAGCGGGTTCGCATCGCTATCGAAAAACATCGTGAAGAGCTTACGGCCCTGCAGCAGGAACGCGTACAGATTCGAAAAGACGTGAACGAGCCGCTGCTGGCCCAATATGATCGCATTGCTTCTTCTTCGCGAAAGACTGGGTTGGCACGGGCCGCCGGTCAGCGCTGCCTTTCCTGCCAGATGGCGCTGCGGCCGCAATTCTGGAACCAGGTACGCGAAGGCGTGCTGTTGAATTGCGAGAGCTGCGGACGGTTGTTGTACTTTGATCCCCGCCAGGAGGCGGTGGCCTCCGCTCGAGCCTGAGTTAAGCCGCCAGGGGCTTTGCAGGCTGCGGCCTGTTTGGCGCGCTTCTCCATAGCTTGTCAGGTTTTACCATTCAGGAATGAAACGTATTGCAGTCGACATGGATGAGGTGCTGGCGGACGCCCTCAGCGAACATCTCGCCCGCTACAACCGTGAGCATGGCGAGTCCATCACTAAAATGCAACTGGACGGTAAAGGGTTATGGGACGTTGTCTCCGCCGACCGCCACGAGCGCCTGGAAGCCTACCTGCGCAGCGAGGACTTCTTCGAGAACCTGCCCGTGGTTCAAGATAGCCAGGAAGTACTAGCCAGGCTGGCGAACCATTATGAAATCTTCGTGGCCACGGCCGCCATGGAGTTTCCCAACTCGTTTGGCTCAAAGTATCGCTGGCTACGGCAGCATTTCCCTTTTATTCCGCCGAGTCACTATGTGTTCTGCGGAGACAAGAGTGTTTTGCTTGCGGATTACCTGATCGACGACAGCTACCGGCATTTCAAGAGATTCAAGGGGCAAGGGATCCTGTTTTCCGCTCCGCACAATGCCAAGCTCACAGGGGTTCACCGGGTATCCGGGTGGCGAGAGATCGAGGAGTTCTTCCTGCCCGTGGGGCGCGCATAGAGGGGGACGATGGTCCCCCCGGCGGCTGAAGCCGGTCTTCTCTTCAAATTGACGGCGGGGCTGAAAGAGTGTGCGTGAGAACTCGGTCACCAGCGACCAAGGATCGGGTGCCCCATCCTTGGTCGCTGGGCAAGAAATACAGTTATCTACGACTCCACCCCGGTCTAAATG
>JBARKD010000972.1:0-5794 GCA_049800615.1 Acidobacteriaceae bacterium
GGCGCATCTAGCTAAATGTAACAACCTGCCCGAACTGGCACGAGTTACAGCGGAAAGGGCTTTGCGCGACCGCATGAGCCTGTTGGCGAACAAGCTGGTTCTTGCCCAACAAGATCTGCCGCTCGAGCCTATTTGCTTATAATTGAATGACTTCCGGTATCGCTCTCGATACTGCCCGGGTGATGATTAGGCAGTCCGGAAGAGGGAGCGAATGTTACTATGGTGTTGCGTGGTTAAAGAGCACACATGCAAATAACAAGCTGCAACGATCGAGTCGTGGGCGACATACTCTCCAGCTGGAGGTATGACATTTCCGGTATAACCCCGGAGATGCGCCGGGATTACGAGCAGCACCTGCTGGACTGCGCGCACTGCCGGTCCCGTCAGCGGCTGCACCGGACTATCGACGTACTGTTGATCACTGTGAGTTCAGTCTCCATTGCCGCCTTCCTGCTGGGTTTGGCGGTCATACACAAGATGCGGCCGTTGCAGCATTGGGAGCTGGTGAATCTGCACGTGTGGCAGATGTCATTCGTGTTGAGCCTGCAGGCGGCAGCAATCGCCGGCCTGCTGTTTTCCTTGCTCACGTGGGTTGCCGTAGCTGTGGCTACGCCAGCTCCGGTGTACTTGGCGGAAGTGGCCTTGGCCCAGGCGCGCGTGCTGCAGGATCGTATTCCCGAAGAGTTGCGGGAGAGGTTGATGCGCAACGTCGCCTGACATCAGACTTTTAAAGAAAAAGCCCCTGCCAGCAGGGGCTTTTCCTTTTGCCGCAAATCTCCTTCCTGGGACGCTCTGTCTCCTCCGCTTCCCGACAACACGATCCCCCGACAACATGATCTATTGTCACGAGGGAACGGTTGGACCCGCCGCGCAGGAGACTCGATCAGTTAGGCTTTGTCGATTAGGTTAGGCTTTAACGCGCCGATCAGATCTTTGACTTTGGCGACCCGGTGGCGAGCGCACCAGCGTTCCAGCGATTCAGTAATGTGCTGCACTGCGCGCGGGTCGGCGTAGCTGGCCGTGCCAATCTGGACAGCGCTGGCTCCCGCCAGCAGGAACTCCACCGCATCTTCCGCGGTGGTAATGCCGCCCAATCCGCAGACCGGAATGGAGACGGCCTTCGCCGCCTCATAGACCATGCGCACCGCTATGGGCTTGATGGCGGGCCCGGAAAGGCCGCCGGTGTTGTTGGCGATCCGCGGGCGGCGGGTTTCGACGTCAATCGATAAGGAAAGAAAGGTGTTGACCAGGGAAATGGCGTCGGCGCCGGCATTTTCCGCACAGCGAGCCATCTGGGCAATCGAGGTGACGTTAGGGGAAAGCTTCACGATCAGCGGGCGGCGAGACACGGCTTTGGTGCGCGTGACCAGTTGATCGAGAATGCCCGTGTCGGTGCCGAAAACCATACCGCCATGCTGGGTATTGGGGCAGGAAGCGTTGATCTCATAGGCGGCGATTCCCGGTGCGGGGTTGAGGGCTTCAATGACGGCTACGTAGTCCCGAACTTCGTAACCAAAGACGTTCACAATGCAGGCGGTACCGGAGTGAGGGCGCAGCGCCGGAAGCTTCTTTTCGATAAAGGCCCGGACGCCGATATTCTGCAATCCGATTGCATTGATCATGCCGCCCTGCGTTTCAATGAGCCGGGGCGCGGAATTCCCGGCCATGGGTTCGACGGAGAGCCCTTTGGTGACGAATCCGCCAATCCGTTCGAGCGAGACCACGTCTTCAAATTCCATGCCGTAGCCAAACGTACCGCTGGCGGCAATCACCGGATTGCGCAGCAGAAGACCGGCAAAGCGAACACTCATATCGGGCTTCACTGGTTGTTCGGGCTCTCACGGCGTGAGGATCTGGCGCCCCGTGTTGGGGGAACGGGTGAGATACGAATGGCCTGGGTGAGCACGTTCCCGACCGACGCAGAGGGTTGATTGATCCCCAGCACGGAAGCGAGCGTGGCTGCCAGGTCGACGGGCGCCACGCGGCCGTGGTAGATGCCAGGCGTAAACGGACCGCCAAAAAACCCAAGTGGGACGTGCCGGTCATATGACCAAGGGGTGAAGTGGGTGGTCCCGCTGGGCAAGGTCTGCATCTGGTAGGCTTCCGGGATCACCATGACATACCACCCGCCATTCGGGCTGTAGCTATGGGCCAATAGCAAGCCCCATTCTGAAGGAGGTAACTGCCCGCCGCTGGCCAATTGCTGGCGGGTATAGGTGTGTACCACGGTGGGGACCGCCGGTAGACGGGTAATGGGGGGTGGCGGCGCCGGCGGTGGAGCGAAGGTCGCGGTGATCGACCGGCTTTTTGAGCGCCTGGAACCAGACGGGGGAAGGTTCCGTGGCAAAGGCGGGATAGCCGGAAGTGGGGCCGTGGGCGGGACGATTTTCACCGGCTGGGCATCGGCGGGCGGAGCCAGGGCCTCCACTGCGTCTGGTATAGCGTCCTCAATGGCCTGCTCAGCCTCCTGCTCATTGATGCCGGCAACTTCGAAGGATGGGCGATTCAGCGACAAGTAGGGTAGCTCCTGATGCGGTAAAAGGTATTCGACCTTTTCTCCGGGGGAGAACTTGGCGTTCATCGAGTCATTCAGACCGGCCAGAAACTTCCCCATGTCGAAGGTGGCGGCGGGCAATCCGAGAGCGAGAGCCTCGGCTGGAACGGGCGCGACCCCGTGATCGGCCGAGATCGTGATCCAAAGATTTGCCAGGCCGCCGGGCACGTTTTTGTCCAGCCAGGTGAAGAAGCTGTCCAACTGCTGATCGAGGGCATCGACCAGCTGCCGGGCCTGCGGAGACTCCGGCCCGTAGTGATGGCCGATTAGATCCATAGCCGAGAGACTGATCACCAACATGTCGGTGACCGGGTGATTCCCTAGCTGCTCGTTGGTGATGAGGGCGCGGGCGAAATCCAGCTCGTAAGCGTTGGCCGCGGGCGTGGGACCAACCTCCTCAAAAAAGTGCTTCGTCTCCGGAACAGCAGCTTCCTGGGCAGCCTGCGCCGCACGATCCCCTGTATTGAAGGCGGTTACCCAGTCGGGCAGGGAGTCCATGTAGAAGGTGGACGTAATGAAAGCGCCGGAGGCCGGCTCGATCCAGTAGGCGGCATTGGCTGAAAAGCCGACGGGCAAGATCGCTGCCCGATCTTTCAGGGAAACGCCGAAGACTTTGGACTGGCCCTGCGTAGCCTGTCGCAGCGAGTCGCCGACGGTGGAGGCACGAAGATTGAGCGGAGATGCCCCGGGCTCATTGCCGGAGTGGACCGCGCCCAAAATCCGGTAGCGCTCGTCTTCTACCGACGTAACAGGGCGAGTCTTGTTGCGATCCAGGTCCCACCACTCGTTCGCCGCAATGCCGTGCCCGTCAGTGTAGGCTCCGGTTCCCAGGGTCGCGTGGCCAGGCGCGGTTTTAGTGTTCGCGTAGTCGTAATAGCAATCTTCGAAGTAGGCGCCCTTGTCGAGAAAAAGGCGGAAGCCCCTGCCCTTAAAGTCGGCCCGATAACGGTCCAGGTAGTCGGCGCGAAATTGGTCGATAACCAGAACGATCACCAGCCGGGGATGTCCATCATAGGCGCTGGCATGGGCGTTGACGTCGGCGAAAGGCCCAACAATCAGAAGGAGGGCAAGCAATGTGCTCAGACGGCGCTGGAGGAAGGACATGGCGGCTCCGACTAGTATCGCAAAACATCCCTGCGGCGGTAGTGCAACTGGCCTCGGCGCCTGGGGATGATTCAGGTACCCTCAGCGTATGGCGGTATCGAGTCCGGTAAAGTAGAGACTTATGCTCGACCTGAATTTCGTGCGCACCAACCTGGAGTTGGTAGAGACGAAGCTACGCGCGCGGGGCATGGATCCTGCGGCTGTGCTGGGAAACTTCCGCGAACTCGATGTGGAGCGGCGCTCCAGGATCACGCAGGTTGAAAGCCTGCAGGCACAGCGCAACAAGCTGAGCCAGGAGATCGCGCGCGGCCGAAAAGCAGGCGTGGACGAAGCCCAGGTTGCGGCATTGATGGACCAGACGCGGGCGCTGAAACAGGAAATGGAAGAGCTGGAACAGAGCGCCGCTCAAGCAGAGGAGGAGATGCGGGCGCTACTGGCGGCCATCCCCAACTTGCCTCAGGACAGCGTGCCCGTGGGGAAAAGCGAGGCAGACAACGTCGAAATCATGCGTTGGGGTCAGAAGAGGGCATTTGGCTTCGCACCGAAACCGCATTGGGAGCTGGGCGAGAACCTCGGCATCCTCGATTTTGAGCGGGCAGCAAAGATTTCCGGTGCTCGTTTCGCGGTCTACTGGGGCCAGGGGGCCCGCATGGAACGGGCATTGGCCGGCTTCATGCTGGATATCCATACCCGCGAGCATGGTTATCTCGAAGTGCTGCCCCCTTTTCTGGTAAATAGCGCCTCCTTGTTCGGCACCGGGCAGCTACCTAAGTTTGCCGAGGATCTCTTCAAGTGCGAAGGAAGCGACCACTGGCTCATTCCTACCGCGGAAGTGCCGATCACCAACCTTCATCGTGACGAAGTCCTGGATGAGGCAAAATTGCCCATCAGCCTGGTGGCCTATACTCCCTGCTTCCGATCCGAGGCAGGTTCTTACGGCAAGGATGTACGGGGAATTATTCGCCAGCACCAGTTTCAAAAAGTGGAGCTGGTGAAGTTTTCCCGGCCGGACCAGTCCAGCGAGGAACACGAGAAACTCACGGCGCACGCCGAAGCCATCTTGCAGCGCCTGGAGCTGCCGTACCGCAAGGTGCTGCTGAGTACGGGAGATCTGGGTGCCGCTTCCTCTAAAACGTACGACCTGGAGGTGTGGCTGCCCGGGCAGGAGCTGTACCGGGAAATCTCTTCCTGCTCGAACTTCGAGGCCTACCAGGCGCGCCGGGCTAATATTCGCTACAAGCCACAGGGCAAAAACAAGACGGAACTGGTGCACACGCTCAACGGAAGCGGCTTGGCCATCGGCAGGACGTGGCTGGCGATTCTCGAAAATTACCAGCAGGCGGACGGATCGGTTCATATCCCAAAGGCGCTCCAACCCTACATGGGCGGCGAGGAAATCATCCGGGGACGATAGAATTAAAGGGAAAATGCAGCGCATTCTGAAGAGCTACTTGTTCTGGACGTACCCGCGGGGCAGTTTCCATTACGACGTAATGGTGACCCTGATCCTGCTTTTTCTGTTTGTCTCCCCGCGATTGATTAACTATCACGATCGTCCTCAGGAGGCGCCAACCGCTAACCGGTACATCCGGGTGCGGACCGATGGCCCGAACGCGTGGACATACCAGATTGGCGCCGATCAACTGGCTGACTCCAGCAGCGATGAAAAACTCAAAGTGGAGCTGCTGCAGCGCATCCAAGCTATTTCCGGGAAGGTGCAGATCGATCGCTACCAGGAGCAGAAGGATGCCAGCGGCCGGGTTACCGAATACCAGGTGTGGGCGCACCGCTAGTGGGCGTGAAGGGGCGGGGCTTCAGCCCGCGGTCAACTTGAGCGTGAAGGGGCGGGGCTTCAGCCCCGCCGTCAACTTGAATAGAAGATCGGCTTCAGCCGCTGAGGGTACAATTACCGCCCCTAGACAGAATTGTCGTCTCGACCGAAGTGGAGAGACCTGCAGTTTGCCTCATGGAAAAACAGCTTTGGCCTGCCCCACAAAATTGTCGTCTCGACCGAAGTGGAGAGACCTGCAGTTCGCCTCATGGAAAAACAGCTTTGGCCTGCCCCACAAAATTGTCGTCTCGACCGAAGTGGAGAGACCTGCAGTTTGCCTCATGGAAAAACAGCTTTGGCCTGCC